>LFTM01000130.1 GCA_001513505.1 Clostridiales bacterium DTU092
ATATAGGGCTTCCCGGTTTTATAGCTTATAAAACGGACCAGATCATTTATTGTACCAGAACCTACGGCAAGCAGAAAATCCATCGAGGGATCGAATTCAAGCAGAATATGTGTGATAGATGATTCATCGGGTTTTACTTCAGAGTCGTCATTTAATATGCATACTTTAATATTGTAACCCTTTGAGGCCAATATTTCCTGAATTTCTTTTCCGGCCAGCGGCCACGTGTTTTGGTCGCATACAATTAACCCCTTCGTTCCCAGACCCGCACGGGCCAGTATGACGGGAATTTCTGCCGCCGCATTTTCCTGAATAACCACGGATTTCAATGGTATTGAGTGTTTTCTGCCGCATTGACAGTTAAAAACAGTTCCCAGTTTGCTGGTATATGAGAACATGACAGACATACAGTTCTTCCTTTCTATGTATTTATGCTGCTAACCATGCTTTTATATGAGATGGTGGTCTGCTTTTTTTATTATAACACATGTTGCAGGAGGACATGGATATGTGCCGGCAAAATATTATATAAAAAACATAAGACAGAGGGATGATGAATAATCAGTATTATTGGTGTATAATAGGGGAGTAGATTATGAAGCATAAAAACGGTGGCGGATAAGGGGCCGTACAAAAAATGTCCGGTAAGCGACATCATATGCTGGGATGGTGACGGGAAACAATAGGACATGTAGCAAAAAGGAGAGATATGTTCATGAAGATACTTGCAATAGGAAACAGTTTTTCGCAGGATGCAACCAGATATCTGCACGATATTGGATTGGCAGACGGTGCACATATTAAGGTAGTAAATTTATACATAGGGGGTTGTTCGCTGGAAACCCACTGGGACAATGTAAGGAACAATGCAAGTTTGTACTCCTATGAACTAAACGGGCAAGAGACGGGAAAAATGATTTCCATAAAAGATGCTCTGATTAGTGATGACTGGGACTATGTAACCATGCAGCAGGTAAGCAATCTCAGTATTGATTACAATACATATCAACCTTACCTGAGTTATTTGTCGGACTTTGTAAGAAGTTATGCTCCTGATGCCTGTCAGGTTATACATCAGACATGGGCATATGAAGAAGGTTATGAAAGGCTGACGGTGGAGCTTGGGTATTCCAGCCAGCTTCAAATGTTTGAGGATCTGAAAGCGGCCTATGAGATGGCGGCAAAAGATTTGGGCGGTTTGAAAATAATTCCGGGCGGGGAAAGTTTTCAAATTGCAATGAAAAATGGAGTGACAAACCTTTTCAGGGACGGCTTTCACGCAAGCTTAGGCTGCGGAAGGTACATCCTGGGAGCAGTTTGGTACCAGGCATTGACCGGAAGGAGTAATATGCCCAACACTTTCCGGACATTTGATGAGCCGGTGGATGATGAAACGATAAATATTTTGAAAAAATCTGCATATCAGGCAGTGATAGAATACGGATGGGATGTCAGTTAAAATATGTGGTAAGTTTTATTGTAAACTAATCGACATAATGTTATACTGAATAGCGATAATCGATAAAAAGGGAGCATGGAAGAAATGGAAGCAAAAGACAGAAGAACAAGGGTAACAAAACTATTTTTGGTATTTTTACGCATAGGCGCCTTTACCTTTGGAGGAGGCCTGGCAATGATTCCTTTTATAAAAAGGGAGATTGTGGACAACAACCACTGGATCGAAGAAGAAGATATCGTGGATATATTTGCGATTGTACAGTCGGTTCCGGGAGTCATTGCTGTTAATTCCGCCATATTTGTTGGCTATCGCGTAGCCGGCTTTTTAGGTTCCGTGGCTTCTGCAATAGGTGTGGTTCTTCCTTCATTTATTATTCTTTCGGTTATAGCTTTATTCTTTTCCACATTTAAAAGCATACCGGTTGTTGCCAACGCCTTTGAGGGTATAAGCGCCGGGGTGACAGCTCTTATTGTAAGCGCTTTGCTCAATCTGCGCAAAGCCAGTATAAAGGATGTCTACGGATGGATAATTGCAGCCTGTGTATTCTTAATTATGACGGTTACCGATATCAGTGCTGTTTATATCCTATTAGCTTCGGCCATCCTGGGGCTTATTATAAGTTACGTCAGAAAGAAGAAGGGATGGTGAGCCATGTTAAAACTGTTTTTCGAATTATTAATAACATTCTTTAAAATAGGTTTGTTTACTATTGGCGGGGGCTACGCCATGATTCCGCTGATTCAACAGGAAATAGTGGATCATGGATGGATGTCCTTTAAGGAGACCGTTGATATGATCGCCATTTCAGAGATGACCCCCGGGCCGTTTGCCATAAATTCTGCTACCTTTGCGGGAGTAAAAACCGGTGGAATAACAGGTGCGGTTTTTGCCACCGCAGGTGTGGTATTGCCCTCATTTATAATTGTTGTTCTTATAGCCAAGTATTCCGCCCGCTTTATGGAAAAACCCGTAATGCAGTCTGCGCTGTACGGGCTGCGCCCTGCCGTTATCGGCTTGATAGGTGCTGCTGCTTTTTCAATCGCAATGACAAGCTTTTTTAATGTGCCGGTTAATAATGGTACTATTCCTTTTGCCGGGATCATTCGTGATATTGGCAGTGTAATAGATTTCAAAGCCATTTTTATCTTTATTGTAGCCATTGTGGCCAGTATAAAGTATAAAGTGCATCCCATACTTCTCATCGTACTATCCGGCGTTCTGGGAATTATATTATACGGAATATAAAAAATTGTTTACAGAATATTATGGAAGCCGCCTTGAACTCCAGTGATTGGAATTATATTCTCCTATCAATGAGCATTGTGTGCAGAATACTATGGAAATCACCTTGTGAAAAGGCTTAGAACCTGTTAACGAAGCGGAAGACAGCCGGAACCAATGTCTGAGCGTAAGCGAGTTTTGGTGGAGGCCTGGAGCGAGTTTTACAGGTTCTTAGCCTTGGAACTTAAGTGATTGGAATAGTATTCTGCCAATTTCCTTCATAAAGCCGATGTAAAAACAACTGTGCTGGAACGTATATGAAGAATATTATGGAAGCCGCCTTGCGGAAAGGCTTAGAGCCTGTTAATGCAGCGGAGGGATAAGCCGAATCACTTGTCTGAGCGAAGCGAGTTTGATGAGGTCCCGGAGCAAATTTACAGGCTCTTAGCCTTGGAGCTTCAGCGGCTGGAATAATATTCTTCAATATATCGTATGTACGCGAGAAATTTTTATGGTTGCATTTAGCAGAATGCGATGATATAATACATATTTGACAACATCCTTGCTCTGCTGAACAAAGCAGGGCCATAGACCATAAGGAGGTGAAACGCATGAGAAAATATGAAACCCTGTATGTCCTTCAGCCTACACTTGATGAGGAGGCCGTCAAGGCGCTTGTAGAAAGGTTTTCTACTCTTATTACCGAACAGGGTGGACAGGTTGAAAAGATAGACCAATGGGGAAAGAGGAAGTTGGCCTATCCTATTAAGGATTTCAGAGAGGGATACTATGTACTGATGAACTTCAGTGCAGATGCCGATACTCCCCAGGAACTGGAACGTGTTTACAAGATTACCGATGACGTTATTCGCTACCTGATCATCAGGGAAGATGAATAACAGAAAGTAGGTGTTTTTATTGTTAAACAAAGTCGTTTTAATCGGTAGGTTGACCAGGGACCCGGAAATACGCCATATACCATCGGGAGCTGCGGTTACAACTTTTACATTGGCTGTTAACAGAAACTTTACTAACCAGCAAGGCGAACGGGAAGCGGATTTTATTCCCATTGTAGTATGGCGCGGCCTTGCCGAGACATGTGCCAGATATCTTAGCAAAGGAAGGTTGGTAGCCGTTTCCGGCCGTATTCAAACCCGCAGTTATGAGAGAGATGGTCAAAGGCGTTATATAACCGAAATTGTTGGAGACGAAGTGGTGTTCCTGGATCGTGACAGTTCAAGAGGGAACGCAGCACCGGCAGCCATGCCGGAGTATCCGCCAATCGGACAGGATAGTGATTTCAATGTTCCTTTTGAACCTATTGAAGGTGAAGACGACGCGCTTCCGTTCTAATGAATTGAACTGTACTGTTTTGGTAAGCTTACATTCTATAAGCGAGGAGGTAAAGTGAAATGGCTGAAAACGTCAGAAGGGCCAGAGGCAGAAGGGGTAGAAAACGCGTATGCAGCTTCTGTTTAGATAAAGAAGTTAAGATTGATTATAAAGATGTTGCCAGGTTAAGAAAATACATTACAGAACGCGGTAAGATACTCCCAAGAAGAATTTCCGGCAACTGTGCAAAACATCAGCGACAGCTGACAGTAGCCATAAAGAGAGCACGCAACGTTGCGTTGCTGCCATACACAGCAGAATAAACTGTAAAAGGGATCGTACTTGGAATATTCACCTTTTAAGTACGATCTTTTTTTATGTCTACGCTTTTACCGGATGAATTCCATGCCGTGTTTCTCATTAAAAAAGAAGACGAAAGACATGGGCTTCTTATCTGAAGAATATAATGAAAATCGCCTTGCAGAAGGCTTGAAACCAGTTAATGTATCCCCATTATAAAGTTGACAAAGGACAATGCAGCATATACAATTTAACTAACAAATGGCTGAAAGGGAACAACTGGTTAAAGGGGAAAAGTATGAAGCGTATAGGTTATCTCGGACCCCAGGGTACGTTTACTCATGAAGCGGCTGTAACATATGCTGACGGAGGATGCTGGGAATTCGTTGACTATTCCGATATCCCCGGACTAATCCAGGGTGTGGACAGCGGTGAAATTGACCAGGCCGTGGTACCAATGGAGAATTCCCTGGAAGGAACGGTAAACGCAACCGTTGATATGATCATCCACGAGGTGGATGTCAGGATATACGGAGAATTAATCCTGCCGGTTACTCACTGTCTTCTTGCCCGGCATGGAGTGGATATCAAGGATTTAAAGCTGGTATTGTCCCATCCTCATGCACTTGCACAATGCAGAACGTTTTTGCGCCGTACACTGGGCGGCATTCAGACAAGACCAACTACCAGCACGGCTGCAGCAGCCAAAGAAGTAATGAATGGTCGGGATGAGTGGGGTGCTATTGCCAGCAGACATGCTGCCGGTGTGTACGGTCTTAATATTTTATGCGAGAATATACAGGGGAATTATCAAAACAGCACCAGGTTTGTGATTCTGTCCAAAGAATTGAGAGAACCAACCGGATGTGATAAGACGTCGATTGTATTCAGTGTGGACGATAAACCCGGCAGCCTGTTTCATGCCCTCAAGATCTTTGCCGATAGTAACATAAATCTTACCAAGATAGAATCCCGGCCTATGAAGACCAGTCTGGGAGCGTATCTGTTCGTGGTTGATCTGGAAGGGCATATGCAGGACGATGTAGTGGGCAGTGCCCTGGAAAAGCTTGCACAGGAGAGTAAATATTTTGCTGTGCTGGGATCTTATCCTAAGTTTTTATTGTGATAGTATAACCTGTGGAAAAGCTCAATTTTGTGAATGGTAATGATAAGACAAGTATTTTGATAAGATAAGGCGGATTTTTTATTGACGTTTTGATGGACCATAGATGTGGATATAGAATATAATATATGTAGGACATATATAAGTGGCGTACTAATGGAAGCTGAGCTCATGTGAAAGAGGTGTCAGCAGATTGCGAATGGAAAACGACAGGGAACTGGACATTGCCAAGAATTTAAAGTTGATTGAATGGCTTAAAAGTGAAATATTAACCTCGGTTGCCGAGATTTTCCGTATGCTGACGAGCAGTGTCAGGGTTTCTCAGGATGGGATTGCAGACTGCCTGGCCAGTATAATTGTGGGATGTTATCTTTTAGGAAGAAGGCTGGGTCTCCATTACGGCGCTATAGACCAGAAAATTGCCAGCAAGATCCGCCTGGGTATTCTCGAAGAACATGATGTAGAGAAATATTACGGGGATTTAACTGAGTTAAATCAGCATATTAAGGCATATAGGGAATAATATGGAGTGTTGGACATGAATCCAAAATTGAAAGCTGTTCTGGAAAGTGCACTTATTGCAGCTATAAGTACAGTTTTACTTATTATACTGGCCTTTGTACCAATATTAAATGTTGTTATTCTTATCTGGCCGGTTCCATTTATTGTTATAGGGGTGAGAAGAGGACCGTGGGCAGGTGTCCTGGGGCTTGTGCTGGCCGGGCTGCTTCTTGGTGCTGTACTCCATCCTCTGCTGGGTATTGGTATGGTTGTACTGAACATTTTTCTTGTGCTCGGTCTTTCCTGGGCGATAGCCAGGCGCCTGGATCTGTTTGAATATATTGTTTTGTCGGCTGGTACGGTACTGATTTCTATTATCGGCTCCATAAAGGCCTTCTCATGGTTTATGGGTAAAACGATCTTTGAATATGTAACCGATCAGTTTGGGAAGTTTATTTCCAGCAATATAGCTGATTTCAGCCGGATTATGGATTTATACAACCAGTTTTTGGATCAGCCTGTTACACCCGAAAGGTTTACCAATATAATAATAGGGCAGCTGGAGCTGATGGTTCCTTTTGTGCCTGCCATGCTGATCATATTTGCCTTAATATATGGAACCATTAATCTAATGGTCTCCCGGGCAGCTTTAAGAAAACTTACCTACGATGTTCCCGAACTGCCTGAATTCAGCGACTGGATGCTTCCCAAAGGGGCAGGGCTGGGCTTTATGATAACCCTGTTTGTAGCATTTCTTGGAAACATGTTTAGTATAAAGAATTTTGAAATAGTGTTTTATACACTGCAATCATTGTTTTCATTCATTTTTATGGTACAGGGTTTAGCGGTAGCAACTTTTTTTATGAAATTTAAAATGAGTAAAATACCCGCTGTTGTAAGAACTATAATACTGGTATTGTTGTTTTTAATTATTCCGGTAATGTTTATGTCCTTAGGGATTATTGAACAGATATTTAATATAAGAAGAATATACCGGCGAATTAATTTATAGCTAAAAGAGGTGGATTATTTGTGAAAAGGCCCATATACAAGGGGCTTAGAGTTCCTGAAATTCCAATATATCTGACGGTTATATTCCTGTTTTCCCTGCTGTTACTGTATTTTGACTGGAAAGTAGGAATAATAGCCATAGCGTTTTCTATATATCTTGCGTTTTATAACTGGAGGATTACCAGAAAGCGAAGGGTTGAGTGGACACGCTATCTTGAAGATTTGTCCGAAAACATAGACTGGTCAACCAAAAACGCTGTCTTCAGCGTACCAATGCCATTTGTAGTAGTAGAGCTCGACGGTTTAATAAACTGGTATAACCCCCGTTTTGGACAGCTGTTTGCAGAGGGAAGCTTGCTTGGCAAGAATATAAAAGATTATATACCGGCGCTCAATCCCTATGATTTGATTGCTGATAAAAAAGATGACGGCGATAATATGGAAATACAGCTGAATGACAGAAAGTATCGAATGTATTGGACGCCAATCGGTGTTGGTAATAACAGGGAAAACAGCAAGATTCTTGTTTTTCTGTACTTCCAGGATATTACCGAAGAAATGCAGATGAAGGCAAAGTATGAGGAAGAACGCTCGGTGATAGTACTGGTGCATGTGGATAATTTCGATGAGGTTATGAACAATACCGATGAGGCAAAAAGGCCGGTGGTTCAGGCTCAAATTGAGGCTACACTTAGCGAGTGGGCAATCTCTCTTAATGCCGGGTGGAAGAAATATGAGCGTGACAAGTTTGTGATGATTACCCGGGCTGATGTATTAAAGATTCTGGAAGAAAACAGGTTTCAGATTCTTGATTCCATTCGTGCAATAAGTGCGGGCAACAAAATTCCCGTTACATTAAGCGTCGGGGTTGGGGCCGACGGGAAGAACCCCCTTGAGCTGATCCAGTTTGCCCAGTCTGCACTTGATCTGGCCCTGGGACGCGGAGGCGACCAGGTTGTGGTAAAACGGGGAACCAGACTGTATTTTTACGGGGGCAAGAGCAAGGAGGTTGAAA
>LFTM01000215.1 GCA_001513505.1 Clostridiales bacterium DTU092
CCCCATATACGGCGCTCCCTAAACGCCTTCGTATCTCATCCTCTACAGGTTTTATATATGCAAAGGGATCCTCGTCCCGACGGCATTTAACGGTTAACCTCAACGTTACTTCGCCGTATGAAGCCAAAGGAGCGATAGTCGGGACAGTCTGATTTACCAACAGATCCTTAATTGCTTCTTCTACTGCTGATTCACCTATACCGAAAATTCTAAGAACCCTGGAAAAAATCTTTTGATTCTCCCGTTCAGCCAAATACGGCATCACATAGTTATTAAACATCGGTTGAAGTTCATAGGGAGGTCCTGGAAGCATGATAAACACTCTGTTATCCTTTTCAAGGATGGCTCCCGGAGCCGTTCCATGGTGGTTGGGTAAAACAATTGCATCTTTCGGGAACATGGCCTGCTTAAGGTTGTTTTCGGTTAAAGTCCTGCCGCGCTTTTCAAAATACTCACGAATAGCCCGGGCACTGGGCTCATGCAGGACCAGCTCAAACCCTAAAAAGTCGGCTATCGTCTCCTTGGTCAGATCATCCATGGTTGGACCCAGTCCACCGGTTGTTATTATAAGATCAGCCCTCTTCGAAGCTATATTTAATGCTTCCATAAAACGGTTACGGTTGTCCCCTACTACGGTATGATAATAAACATTTATACCAAGATCGGAAAGGTTTTGGGAAATAAACTGTGCATTTGTATTGACTATTTGACCGAGAAGAAGCTCGCTACCAACAGCAATTATTTCAGTATTCATAATATTTTCCCTTCCTTATTTTTTCCGGAATACGCCTATATTTTTATAAAAATAATCAACTCCGGATATAATTGTTACCGCTACGGCTAATGCTAAAGTAATTTTATCAAACGGAAAACCTATCCATTCAAATGGGATATTGTTGAGCATTATGGCAACTATCGCAATAATCTGCAAAATGGTCTTCAGTTTTCCCCATCCGCTGGCGGCAATAACAACTCCTTCCGAAGCTGCAAGCATTCTAAACCCGGTAATAACAAACTCTCTGGTTATTATAATAATGGCTATTACCGAGGATAATTTGCCCATTTCCACCAGGATTATCAAAGCGGAGGTAACCAAAATTTTATCAGCCAGGGGATCTATAAATTTTCCGAAGCTTGTAACCTCGTTTCTTTTCCGTGCAATATAACCGTCAACACTATCGGTACTGGCCGCCAAAATAAAAACTATTGCAGCCAAAAGATTGCTGTATGGAAATTCAGCCAATAGCAGAAACATAAAAAATGGTACTAACAGAATTCTTAAAATTGTTATTTTATTTGCCAGATTCATACGTCTCCCCCAGTAAATCGTAATCATATGCTTTAGTAATCTTTACTTCAGCAAAATCTCCCACTTTCAACGGACTTTTGCTTATCACATATACTTGCTGATCTATTTCCGGAGCCTCGCCATAGGTTCTCCCGACATAGATATCATCAGAGTGAACACTTCCAATCAAAACCCGGTATATACGCCCTACCCTTTTGCGGTTAAGCCTTTTCGATATCTTCCGCTGTACACTCATCAGAGCAGATTTTCGCCTTTCTTTTATTTCCTCATCCACCTGTTCCGGAAAGCCGGCTGCCACCGTACCCTCTTCTTTTGAGTAGGTGAACACTCCTGCCCTGTCAAACTGAATCTCTTCCACAAAGTCTAAAAGCTCTTTAAATTCCTGTTCCCCTTCCCCGGGAAAACCTACTATGAAGGAAGTACGAAGAACCACGTCCGGTATCCTTTCACGCAGTTTTGATATCATATTGCGGATTTCCAATGGAGAAAAATGGCGGTTCATACGTTTTAGTATAGCAGGATTGATATGCTGTATTGGAATATCCAGATAATTGCATATTTTTTCTTCCTGCTCTATGGTCTCGATAAGCTCATCGGTTATCCGGTCGGGATAACAGTAAAGCAGGCGCAGCCAGGCAAGCTTCGGAATTTTAACAAGCTCCTTAAGCAGTTTAGCTAATGATAACCCGCTCCCCAGATCAGTACCGTACCGGGTTATATCCTGCCCTACCAGAATAATTTCCCGCACCCCGCCGTCAACCAACTGTTGTGCCTCTGCCAGAAGATCATCTATAGGCCGGCTTACGTGCCGCCCTCTCAACTGCGGAATAATACAGTATGTACAGCAGTTGCTGCATCCTTCGGAAATCTTTAAATATGCGGTATGTGAAGGAGTTGATAACAACCTGGGTATATCTTTCAGGCACGGAAGCTCAGGGCTTCCCACGTTGATTACACCACTTCCTTCCTTCAGGCATCTATCGATAACACGCAATATCTCGGTATATTTTCCTGTTCCAACCACAGCATCTATTTCCGGCATTTCGTTAATCAACTGTTCAGAATAACGCTGTGCCATACAACCCGTTACTATTAAAAGTTTACAGTTTCCTGTAATTTTATATTGTGCCTGTTCCAATATGGTATCAATGGATTCCTCTTTTGCATCGTCAATAAATCCACAGGTATTAATAATTATTATATCGGCTTCCTGGGACTGATTTACAATTGTATAACCTTCACGTATAAGCAAACCGAGCATTATCTCGGAATCTACCCGATTTTTGTCACAACCAAGAGAGATTAGCCCTACCTTCATGTTTTGATACAAAGCCTCCTATCCTATTCCATCTTTATATAATCGTTCAAACTCATCCCGTGTAATCAGCACATTACGCGGTTTGCTTCCTTCAAAGCCACTGACTATTCCCCTTACTTCCATTTCGTCAATAAGGCGTGCAGCCCGTGCATATCCTATTCTCAGACGCCTTTGCAGCATTGATATGGAAGCCTGACCGGCGTCTATCACAATTTCTATAGCTTCAGGCAGCAGCTCATCATGATTCTCCAGTTCGGTTAATTCATGTTCAGCCGCAATTTCTTCGAGAACATCGGGGTTGTAGACCGGAGTGTCGTTCTGCTGCTTGATATAGTTTACCACAGCTTCTACTTCCTTTGCCGATATAAACGATCCTTGCACCCTTATCGGTTTGTTTGTCCCGACCGGATAAAAAAGCATATCTCCACGGCCCAGCAGTTTTTCGGCACCGCCCATATCAAGGATGGTACGGGAATCCACCTGGGATGACACGGCAAATGCAATCCGTGATGGTATATTAGCTTTTATAAGCCCGGTAATAACATCCACTGAAGGCCTTTGGGTTGCAATGACCAGATGAATACCAGCCGCCCGTGCCATTTGAGCAAGCCGGCATACAGCATCTTCTACTTCAGCTGGAGCTACCATCATGAGATCCGCCAGCTCATCAATAATCACCAGCATTTGCGGTAAACGTTCTTCAGGGTCTTCCACAGCCATATTATAGCCTTCTATATCCCTTACCCCTTTGTCAGCAAAAAGATTATATCTGGACGTCATTTCCTGTACCGCCCAGTTCAATGCTCCGGCTGCCTTCTTAGGATCTGTAACAACCGGTATAAGCAGATGCGGAATACCATTATACTGGTTGAGTTCGACCATTTTAGGATCTATCATAATAAGTTTGACATCCTGGGGCGATGCTTTATAAAGTATGCTTATAATAAGAGCGTTAATACATACGCTTTTACCTGAACCGGTAGCCCCGGCGATAAGCAGGTGCGGCATTTTGGTTATATCAGCTATAACATTTTTTCCCGCAATATCCTTGCCTAAAGCAACGGCAATCTTGGATGGATGTAACAGAAACTCTTCCGATTCCAGGACTTCCCTAAGAAATACAGGGGATATATCCCGGTTGGGAACTTCAATACCGACAGCCGCCTTGCCGGGAATTGGTGCTTCTATACGAACCGACGGAGCGGCAAGGTTCAAAGCTATATCATCGGCTAAACTTACAATCCGGCTTACCTTTACTCCAGGAGCCGGATGCAGTTCATATCTCGTTACAACTGGACCCCTGCTGACTTCAACAACTTTTGCACTAACACCAAAGCTATTTAAAGTGTCTTCCAGTAACCTGGCATTATTCTCTACCAGTCTTGTCCTGTCTTTTTCATGAGGACTTACTTTAGGCATTTTTAACAAATCCATAGGAGGGATAACATATCCCTGTTCCAGTGCCTTGCTTTGTATGTCGATCTGTTTATAGTCCGGTACGGTATCTTTTTCCTGTTCTTTACTGCTCTTAGTTACACTGACCGGCTTTTCTTCATGGATTTCCTCTTCTTTTTGCTGGAAAACCTCATCCAAAGTCTGAATTTCATCTGCCGGTTGTTTGGTAAATTCATTAACAGGAATTATCTCACCATTAAAACGTTTATTCGCTTTCGCAGCCTGTTTTTCAAATTTGGGTTTTATAGTGTCATATATATTTTCACTTATCTGCTTCAATGAAAGATTGGTTAACAGAAGCAGACTGACTATTATAAACACACTGACGAATATGTACCCGCCTGCTATACCAAAAAGTTTGTACAATGCGAAGACAAGGGGCGCAACCAAAGCTCCCGCACCTTTGGCCTCCTGTCCTTTATCGTATGATGAATATATAAAATTCTGCATTTCCGACGAATCAAAATGGCTAAAATAAAAAAGATGCAAACCCGCCATTGCAAATAGTACAGTAAAAATAACAAGCAAAAGCTTGAATTTGTTTACCTTTTTATGATAGGCAACAATGGTAAGGCCGCCCGCGATAATAAACAACAGAGGGATTATGTAGCCAAGCAAGCCAAAAAGCCCCATAATTATGCCCTTCAGATACTTTCCTACAATACCGGCTGATGAAGTATATATACTTATAATTTCGAAAAGCCCTATACCAATAAGTAAAACGCCGACAGTTTCATAATATATCCTTTTTTTAATTAAATCATCTCTTTTTGTCTTTTTTTTAGACTTTTTCCCAGCCATTTTTTAATCACCCTTGTATTGATATTCTACACTGTCCTTTAAATTCCTTCTGTCGGCTTACTTATAAGAGACACTGAATTGGCAGCATTCTCATAGAATATCATGCAGCAAACATCGTATATATAACTATAAAAGCTCCAACGCCCCAGCAATAATAGGCAAAGTAGTTAAACTTCTTCCTGTTCAGCAGTGTAATAAGAATCCGAATAGCGATATAGCCGGAAATCGCCGCTGCAAGAAAACCTGACGCTACTGATAAAAAATCATGGAACGTGGATGCAGAGGAAAGCACATCCTTGCCTTCCAGAACAACCGCGCCTAATATTGCGGGAATGGATAGCAAAAAGGAAAAACGCGCAGCAAATTCAGGTGTAAAGCCCCTGAAAAGCCCGGCAAAAATTGTGGAACCCGACCGGGAAATCCCGGGAATCATAGCCACACTCTGTACAATACCAACCGTTAAGGCATCCAATATCGTCATGTTTTCGGCTTTTTTTCTATTACCAACAAATCTGTTTGATATCCAAAGAAGAATACCGGTCACAATTAAAGCATATCCAACTACATTCATATGGTTGAACAATTTTACAAATATGTCTTTGAACAATAAACCTATAAGTGCGGTCGGAATAGTAGCCAATATTACCATAATCATAAGTATTCTATAAGGTCTGTCCGGTTCCAGAAGTTTTGGTCTTTCGCCTCTTATCCAGCTGCCTATCAGCAAAATGAACTCACTGATAAGTTCCAGAACGTCTTTACGATAATAGATTAACACCGCAATAAGAGTACCAAGATGAAGCATAACATCAAAAGCAACATCAGCTTCCTGGATATTAAAAAACTGCTGGAATATTACAAGGTGGCCGGAACTGCTTATTGGCAAAAATTCGGTCAGCCCCTGTATTATTCCCAGAATTATGGCCTCAATAATACGCAAAATATCGCCTCCTTACGAATATGAACGTAAACATTATATCACTAATCAAAAAGGAACGCTATATATGTTTTTTGAGACTTCTGTCGTTTGTATACCTGCCTGATTGATTGTATGGTGCATCTATAAAAGTGTTTGTCGTATTTGACCATGTATTTGCTTTTACGCTTTTATTAATTGGTTTTTCATTTCAGGCTAACAAAAAGTCCGGGCTCTCCTCGCCCGGACTAATAAATCTTTATTTCGCTTCCTGGCTGAAGCTGGGGTTTTAAATAATCAGAGGGATTTGTGCTTATTATCCTGTTTATTCTGTACAGACCTTGCCCAAGGGGTACGACTTCAAGTTTTATATTCTCTGTCTCTATTATTTCAGGGCGCTGGATAACTTCGTTAAACTCCTGGGTTCTGCTATGGTTATAAACATAGTCGGGTTGTACAATCGTATAAAGAATCAATTCAACCCCTGCCCTTCGTTCTTTTGAATTAACGATCTTAGCTTAGCCAGGGCTTCCTTAACTCCGCCAACGTAATCAATAATACCATACTTTACAGCTTCTTCTCCGATTAAAACCGAACCAACATCACTTGATAGACCGCCGGTGTTGTTAAGCAGTTCATTTAACTTTTCTTTGGATATATTTGAGTGCTGTACAATAAAATCAATTACCCTGTCCTGCATTCTGCTTAAATATTCGAAGGTCTGGGGTATACCTACAACCAATCCTGTCATCCTTATGGGATGAATGGTCATGGTTGCACTGGCAGCTATAAAAGAATAATCAGCACTAACAGCCAAAGGCACACCAATGCTGTGTCCGCCGCCAAGCACAAGGGATACAGTGGGCTTTGACATAGTGCTGATCATCTCTGCTATAGCCAGTCCTGCTTCCACATCCCCGCCTACCGTGTTCAGTATCAGCAGCAGTCCTTGTATTTCCTTGCTTTCTTCAATTGCCACAAGCTGGGGAATAACATGTTCATACTTTGTAGTTTTGTTATGTGGAGGCAATACCATGTGTCCTTCTATTTGACCGATTATCGTCAAACAATGGATACCGTTTTCAGGCGCTACAGGTATTGAAGGTACCCCCATCTCCTTAATATTGACAATTTCCTTACCAGCAGCCGGCTGCTGTTGTGGTTGTCGAACTTCGTTTATCATACCGTCCTCCTGATGCTAGCGTGATTACAGTATCTTTTGAGCATGATATCTATATTATTCCCAAACGCATCAATAAATTAACATGTTTTCATCGTTTATAAAGTTCAAATTCTTCATGCAGGGCCATGACAGCTTTTACCGTATCCTCCCCCTTTATAAGGCACGATATTGTGGTATGGGAATCGGCAGTTTGAAGCACCTCTATCCCCTCTTTTGTGAGAGCTTTAATTATTCTTGACATGACCCCGGGTACTCCTCTCATTCTGTTCCCAACGGCTGATATTTTGCTGCAGTTATTTATCATAGAGTACTTAAGTTTACTTTCTTCAAGAATTGTTTTTGCCTTTTCAGCATCCTTTTCGCTTATTGTAAATACCATTTCCTGAGGGAATATATTAATAAGATCTATACTGATATCATTATAAGCTAATTTGCTTAATATCTGATTCTCTTTGTCCTGATTCAGCCCCTCGATTGTAATCTGTGTTCTGTCCAGTACATGAGTTATACCTGTCACTACCCATTCTGGACTCTCGGTTTTCGTCTGGGTATAATCCTTCTCATAATATGAAGATATGATGGTTCCCGGACTATTTCCGTTTGTATTCTTAATCACAATCGGGATGTTGGAACTCATAGCTATCTCTACAGCTTTTGGATGGATTACTTTTGCCCCCTGATCAGCCATCTGGAATACTTCGGTATAACTCACATGCTGCAAAACGCTGGCATTGGGCACCAATCTTGGATCAGCGGTCATAATACCATCCACATCGGTGTATATCTCCACAAATGAAGCAGACAGGGCCCGCCCAAGGGCGGTAGCGGTAGTATCGCTTCCTCCCCATCCTAAAGTTGTGATGTCCCCGTCCTCAGTAATACCCTGAAACCCTGCCACTACCGGGATCTTGCCCGATTCTATATATTTTAAAATTCTATTTGGCTCAACTCTCAAAATAGCAGCATTTCCAAAATGATTATCCGTAATAATCCCGGCCTGACCCCCGGTTAAAGCTATGGCATCGTATCCTTTGGATTTTAAAGTACATACCATGATAACGCAGGATATTATTTCCCCGCAAGACATCAGCAGATCAACTTCTCTGGGATACGTCTCGGGACAAATATCCTTTGCCAGGGAGATCAATGTATCGGTGGCATACGGGGCTCCGTTTCTTCCCATGGCAGATACTACAACAACCGGACTGTAGCCGCTTTTTTTCGCATTGATAATTTTTTGTGCAGCTTTTGCGCGTACTTCAGGAGTTGCTAATGATGTTCCTCCAAATTTCTGAATCACAATCTTCATAAATACTCCTCCATATCCTAAGTGTATTATATTCTACCCTGAATACTTTTTTCAATAACGACCGGCTGTATCTGCTTCCCCTCCAGGGCTAATAAAACGGTATCAATAATCCGGTCCATATCAGCAACCATGGAGTTGGTTTTTGCTACTGGGTCATCCTGATAGAATGGAACCAAATAAATATTTTTTACGTTTATTAGTTGACCTAAATTTTTGGCATTGTTCCCAAGGGCATCATTAGTAGATACAGCAATCACTACCGGCCTTTGATTGCGCAGATGTGCTTTTGCTGCCATAAGAACAGGAGTATCGGTTATTCCATTAGCCAGCTTGGCCAGGGAATTCCCCGTACAGGGAGCAATGACCACAATGTCGAACTGTTTCTGAGGACCGATAGGTTCTGCACCAACTATATTGTCAATTACCTTTTTTCCGGTAATTTGTTCAACCTTTCGTCTGAAGTCAGCAGCTGTGGTATAACGGGTATCAGTAGAAGCAACGGAATATGAAAATATAGGTTGTACTTCCGCCCCCTCATCGATAATTCTTTTCAGCTGCTCCAACACCTTGTCAAATGTACAAAATGATCCTGTGACACAAAATCCTATTCGCACACCCTTTAATTTCATATTTTCACCTCCTTATAATACCACAATTTCTTGCTTTTTCAACCAGATTGTTTATAACCTGATATACAATTTTTCCAGCGGTTTTGGGTGCTACAATACCGGGAAGACTTAGCTCCAAATAGGCCTTTATTCCTAATTCCTGTGCAGCTATATAATCAACTCCTCCCGGAGCAGATGCGAGATCAATTATTACAGCATCTTTATCTACCTTTAACAGTCTTTCCCGGGTAAGTACAAGATGAGGAATTGTATTGAATATGATCTGTTGTGTTGATAAAACTTCATCCAGTTGGTCCAGATGGACTCCGTTATAGCCATTATCGTATATCCAGGCCAAATCTTCCTGTTTCCGGGCCTCAACCGTCACTTTTGCCCCGATGCCTTTAAGCATTCTTGATAGTGATTTTCCAATTCTGCCATATCCCAGCACCAGTACATTAGCACCATGTAAAGTTATATCCGTTTTTTCCATAGCTCTTTGTATGGCACCTTCTGCTGTGGGAATAGCGTTGAGTACGGAAAAAGATTCCTCCTTTAGAATATCAAAATAAGGAATACCTGCTGCCTTAACCTGCTGTCTGAAATCCTCATCTTCCTTTCCCAAGATAATCAATGTACCCGGCTGAATATGTTTCATGATTTTATCCAGCACGACAGATTGAGGAGATGATACAATATTTATATATCCATACTTATTTTTATAAGGAATAGGCAAGATCAAGACATGACAGTCAAAAATATCCTGAGCCAAATCCTTGTACAATTCTATATCTGTATTTTTTAAGCTTTCGAATCCCATGGCTTTAACCCTATATCCATTTTTCACTGCCATATCCATAGCCACATGTTGTCTTGTATNNCCGCCAATAAACGTCAGTACTATCTTACTATCCATAAGATCGCCTCCTTGCCGGTAATACCATTCTATGAATAACCGTGGCATATCGTGCAGGATAACAAAACAAAATCTTATAAAGATATACAATATTAAATAATAAAATATAAAATGGGAGGCCGTTTAAGCCTCCCATTCATATCCAACTCTGTTTGATTTGCCTTGCTGGCGATCAAAGTTCTCTTTGTTCTTTGCCAAATAACCCTGGTATAAATCCTCAGCCGTCATACCGGCTTTAATGCACATACTGATAAAAAAATGCAGTATGTCCACCAGCTCTTCTCTGAGAGCGGCCTGGTTGATTTCCTTAGGATTCTTCCACCATTTAAAATTTGTTTCATCAAGCAGCTCTCCCAACTCTGATATAATTGCCAATACCTCTTTTTGTATCCATTCTTCCGGTTTTATATGCTTAAGATTTCGTTTTTCAATCAAGGCCTGATCAAACTTGGCCTGCAGCTCAAATATACGTTCCAGTCTATCCATATACTTTCACCTCTTCCATATGCTAATACCGCTCAATACAAAATTTTGTAACAACATCGGTTATACTTAACTATTTTAGCATATTTTAGATGATGTTTTCTATATATTTTCAGCTAAGATTATTCAAACCCTTTAAAGCCTGATGATATTGCAGAATACTATGGGAATCACCTAGTGAAAAGGCTTAGAACCTGTTAACGAAGCGGAAGACAGCCGGAACCAATGTCTGAGCGTAA
>LFTM01000205.1 GCA_001513505.1 Clostridiales bacterium DTU092
GATCGGGCTGTGTCAGTCCGGGAAATTTTCCGCTTACCTCCCAGTCAAAATTACCTGAATCAATTATTACCCCGCCAATGGATGTACCGTGACCTCCAATGAATTTGGTTGCTGAATGCACCACTACATCAGCACCATATTCTATTGGCCTTATCAGATAGGGTGTACCAAATGTATTATCAACTATAAGTGGAATTCCATATTCATGGGCAATATTGGCGACAGCTTCTATGTCAATAATATTGATCCCCGGATTGCCTATGGTCTCTATGTACAAAGCTTTGGTTTTTCCGGTTATGGCTTTTCTGAAGTTTTCAGGGTCATCGGGATCTACAAAAACAACTTTAATGCCCAGTTTGCTGAAGGTGGAAGAAAACAGGTTAAAGGTACCGCCATACAGCGTACTGGCTGAGACGATCTCGTCACCTGAAGACGCAATATTCAAAATCGAATACATAACAGCCGCCGAGCCCGATGCAACAGCAACGGCTCCAATTCCTTTCTCAAGGGCGGCCATTCTTTTCTCAAACACATCTGTTGTGGGATTCATGATCCTGGTGTAAATGTTTCCCGCCTCCTCAAGGGCGAATAAGCGTGCAGCATGATCGGTATCATTAAAAACATAAGACGTGGTTTGGTAGATGGGCACAGCTCTGGATCCTGTTGCGGGATCCGGTGTCTGGCCTGCGTGAACCTGCAGAGTGTCAAACCTCAGTTTTCTTTCATCCATAAAGGCAACCCCCTTTTAATTAAATAAGATTTAAATATAGTAGATAAGAGAAGACGCTTCCATCATTCTCTTATATTCCCTTACAAGATCGTCTATGGTTACCGAATCCACTATATCGTTGATCACATGGTCGATTTTGCTCCAGACATGCTTTTCAAGAAATCGTCCCATAGTGTCCTCCACAGCTGTCTCATCATCAGGAGTTTCTACCACGGAAAGTTTGCCTTCCATCACCCTGAGAACATCCCCTGCCGTAGTAGTGGCACTGTCACATGCAAGCATATATCCTCCCCGGGCACCCTTTATACTCTTCACCATACCGGCTTTCCTTAATGCATTGAATACCTGTTCAAGGTATTTCACCGATATTCCCTGTCTTTGGGCTATATTGTTCGATGATGTATAACCGCTTTTCGAGTATAAAGCCAGGTCTACCACTACCCTTAGCCCGTACCTTCCCCTGGTGGATATTTTCATTCTTCAACCTCCCGCAAAATTTTGTCTTAAATATATTTTAGTATTCCTATATGTTTAGTATATTTAATTTTTAATATAATAATACACTTGAATGCGATAGTCAATCAAAATTTTTTAATTTTTTTATAAAAAGTTTTTCATAATTATGATAGAATTTCAATGAGGCAGTAAGCTTTCACTAACAAGAGCCTGTAGATTTATTCCCATGGCAGTAAATAATACCAGCGGCATATTGATATTAGCATCAAATATTGATATCATAAAAAAGACGAAAAGCATTTTTTCAAATTACTAACAACAAAGGATGATTATAATGGCCCTGTGTACGTTTTCTAACAATTACCACATGTTTGATATAACTCCGGTGGAAAACCTCTTTATACAGGAGTTCATGTTAAAAGCTCCAGGTGATTTTGTAAAAATTTACCTTTACGGGCTTAAACAGTGCTATTGCAGAGACAGTTCTGAAAACTCGATTGAAAGCTTTGCCCGTGCCCTTGATCTGGAGCAGGATGTAGTAAAAAATGCTTTTCGTTATTGGGAAAGGCAGGGAATTCTTAAGACTTCCGAAGATGAACATGGGAATTTTTCGGTTGAATACTACAATATAAAGGATATACTGTACAGCAGAGATATAAGCAACGAAAAAGTCCTATATAAATATAGAGATTTCAACCAAAACCTCCAGCTTATTTTTGATAAAAGACTTCTGACTCCACAGGAATACTTAAGAATTTATGATTGGCTGGAGGTTCTTCAACTGCCCAAAGAGGTAGTTCTTATGATGATACGCTTTTATCTATCGAAAAAAGGGCCCAAATTGAGTATTAACTATCTGGACAAGGTAGCCGAACAATGGGCCAAGGACGGAATCGACACACTGCAAAAAGCCGAGGAGTACATTGAAAGCTGTGAATCATACTATCAGGACACCATCGCTGTACTTAAATATCTGGGAATACACCGTCCGCCTACCAAGGCCGAGCTGGAGCTATACAGAAAGTGGCATAACCAATGGGATTTTTCACTAAATGCCATACTGCAGGCATGCAAGGAGACCACTAAGACCAGCTCACCCAATCTTGGATATCTGGACAAGATATTGGAAAATTTACATAACCTCAATATTAAAACATCACAGCAGATACAGGAATATCTTAAAAACAGGGAGAAAATGTCCGGCAACATTAAGGCTGTCCTTTTTGAGCTTGGCTACAGGGACACCACACCAACACCCGAACATCAGGCCTTTTATTATAAATGGAGCAACGAGTGGAAGCTTGAGCATGACGTGATAATATTGGCCTGTAAACACTGTGTGCGTAAAAATCTGAATACCAGTTTCGAATCCCTTGATACCCTGCTCAAACAGTGGATTGATAACGGCCTGCGCACTAAGGATGATATCAAAGACTATCTGAAGAAAAAGCAGAAACTTAACGCTGAAATTCAGGCCGTTCTGGACAAGGCAGGCGAACAGCGCCCCATAACAGCAGCCGTTCGAAAGCTGTATAACAGATGGACAAAAGAATGGGAAATGTCCTATGAGCTGGTTCTTCTGGCTGCTGAATACTCGGTGGCTGCTAAGAATAAACTGTCATTTATGAACAAGATACTGTACAATTGGCGCAACGGCAACATCAAAACTGCGGACGAGGCCAGGGCCGAGCATGAGCGTCATTTAAAGGGTCTGTATGTAGTAGGCGAGAACAAACCTTTAAAGAAACAGGTGGACTTCAGTAAATTTGAACAGCATTCATATACCGATGAAGAGCTTGAATTCCTGTTCGAGGATATTGAAAACGGTTAAAGTGAGGGCACCATTACATGAAAGATCTGATACTTAAGGAGATACTTCAGGAATATGATGATCTTCGGGAAAAGGAGAGGGAAGCCCTTCGACAGAGGGAAAACCATATTATGGAGACCATTCCCGATATTGCCGACATACGCCGTACCGTTGTTGAGCTCATGGCCCGGCGTTCTCTGGATATTATAAAAAATCCGGATATTTCCACCCAAACAGTAGACGAGCTTGAAAAAAAAATAAGCGAATTAAAGGAAAAAGAGAGGGAGCTCCTAAGCCGGCACGGCTTTCCGGAGGACTATCTCTCTATGCGTTACCATTGCGCTAAATGTAATGACACGGGGTATACAGGAGATATAGTCAAGGAAAAATGTTCCTGTCTAATACAAAAGCTTCTTGAAAGAACCTATCAGTTATCAGATATTAAAGAACTGGACCGGGAAAATTTTGATACCTTTGATCCGGAGGTTTTTCCTGATTCACCGGCTGAAGGCAGCCGGTTAACCCAGAGGGAATACATGATCCAGCTGAAAAACCGTCTAATGGATTATGTCAGCCAATTTCCCGACAATCGCAGAAAAACCATTCTTTTTTCCGGAAAAACCGGATTGGGCAAGACCTTTCTTTTAAACTGCATGGCAAAAAAAATACTGGACGCAGGATACACCGTCATGCGAATATCAGCATATAAACTATTCAATCAGCTTTTTCTCAGTGCCCTGCAGGACAATGAACAAAATCAGTTTCTGTTTAACTGCCTGTTTGAAGTGGACGTTCTTATAATCGATGATCTGGGAACCGAAACCCAGAGAAACAATTATACATCTGAAGATTTATTCAATATTTTAAATGAACGCTTTACCCAGGGAAAACATACATTTTTGTCAACCAACTTAGGCCTTACTGAACTTAAGGAACGTTATTCCGATCGTATTGCGTCCCGGCTTTTCGATACCTCAAACACAATGCTGATAAAATTCTTCGGGCAGGATATCCGGGTAAGAGTAAGGAATTAAAAAAGGATCCATCAGGATGGTTGATGGATCCTTTCGTAATTTGCGAACTTTGTATACTCACCCAGCCAGACCAGTTCAACGGTACCGGTTGGACCGTTACGCTGCTTGGCGATTATTATCTCCGCTATGTTTTTCTTTTCCGTATCGGGATTATAATACTCATCCCTGTATATAAAAGTTACCATATCGGCATCCTGCTCAATGGCACCCGATTCACGCAGATCACTTAGCATGGGCCGATGCTGGGTCCGGGCTTCGGGAGCACGGCTCAGCTGGGATAAGGCAATAACGGGTACCTTCAATTCCCTTGCCAGAGCTTTTAAAGACCGGGAGATCTCAGAGATCTCCTGCTGACGGTTCTCTGCCCTGCCCCGGCCTGACATAAGCTGCAGGTAATCTATCACTACAAGCCCCAGATCCTTTTCAAGCTTTAACCTGCGCGCCTTGGACCTTATCTCCATAACCGATACATCAGCCGAGTCATCTATGTATATAGGAGCCTGTGAAAGTGGACCGGCTGCCTTAACCAGCTTGAGCCAGTCTTCCTCGGTCAGATCGCCGGTACGGATTTTCTGCAGTTCCACATTGGCCTCGGCGCTTAGCATACGCTGTACCAGCTGCTCCTTCGCCATCTCCAGACTGAAAATAGCCACTGGTACCTTTTTGCGCAGCGCCACATATTGAGCAATATTAAGCACAAAACTGGTCTTCCCCATTGACGGCCGGGCTGCCACCAGCACCAGATCGGACGGCTGAAGTCCCGATGTCTTCTAGTCAAAGTCATGAAAGCCGGTAGGCAGACCTATTATCTGCCCCTTGTTCTTGGACAGCTCCTCAATCCTGGCATATGTCTCAATAAGTATGTCCTTAATGGGTTCAAAATAATTGGTGTTCTGTCTCTGAGAGATATCAAAGATCTTTTTCTCAGCGCTATCCAAAATCACGTCCAGTTCTTCACTGGCTTCATAACTTTCTTTTATAATCTCGTTTGAAGCTGCTATAAGCTGCCTTAAGATGGATTTCTCCTCCACTATCCGGATATAATACTTAACATTGGCGGTACTGGGAACAGCCATGGACAGGTCGGAGATGTAGGATACCCCGCCAACACTGTCAAGGGTTCCCCTCTGTCTCAGTTCTTCAACAAGGGTAACAAGATCCACCGGTTCTCCACGTTCGTGTATATCAAGCATAGCTTCAAATATTTCTTTATGCGCTTCAGAGTAGAAGTCCTGGCCCGAAAGAGTGCCCGATGCTTCAGAAACAGATTCAATATCGATCAGCATGGAGCCCAGTACCGATTGCTCGGCCTCTATATTATGAGGAGGTATACGCTGCAGCAGTTCAGCTATAATGATCCCTTTCTATAAATACTTATTCTTCCTCTACTTTTACTTCCAGATTGGCAGTGACTTCAGGATACACCTTTACCGAAACATTATGAAGCCCGAGATCCTTTATTGGTTCGGGAAGAACAATTTTCTTCCTGTCTAAATCTATCTTATGCTGTTTTTTCAGCTCATCAGCAATTTCCTTATTGGTCACCGAGCCAAACAGTTTGCCACTGCCTCCGGTTTTCGCCTTTATTACTACCGTGAGTTGTGAAATGGTGTCGGCAAGTTTTTGGGCCTCGGCTAATTCGTTCTGTTTACGTTTGGCCTCTTTCTGTTTCTGTTCCTTAAGCGCTCTCAAACTTTTCTCATCCGCCTCAATTGCAAGACCTCGGGGAAACAGATAATTCCTCGCATACCCATCGCTTACATTAACTACATCCCCCTGTTTACCCTGACCTTTTACATCCTTGGTCAAAATTACCTTCATTTTGTACTTCCCTCCTCTAAATATTCCTTTATTGCTGAAATAACCTTTTCTTTGGCTTCCTCAAGATCTATATCGTGAAGCTGTGCCCCTGCCACACTTAAATGGCCACCGCCTCCAAGCTTCTCCAATACCACCTGAACATTTACATTGCCCAGGGATCTTCCGCTTATGATGACATCATCTTTGTCCGGATACAACACAAAAGACGTATGGATACCCTTTATTGTAAGAAGGCTGTCAGCAGACTGGGCAGCAATAAGAGATCCATTTTTTATCCCCGGAGAACAATATGACAAAGCGATACCCGGTAAAACTATTTCAGCATTCTTCACCACTTCCGCCCTTGCCAGGAATGTTTCCAAATCATCCTGGAACAGCTGACGTACCATGGCAGGGTTTGCTCCCGCACGTCTTAGATATGAAGCTGCCTCGAAAGTACGCACACCGGTTTTATATATAAAGTTTTTAGTGTCTACGGTGATACCGGCCAATAAAGCATCGGCCTCCAAAGGTTCAAGTTCAACCTTATCGTCAAAATATTGAATAATCTCGGTCACCAGCTCACAGGTAGATGAGGCGTAGGGTTCAAGATACGTAAGCGTAGGATTTTCAATTGCCTCCGCACTTCTTCTGTGGTGGTCTATAACCACTATCTTTTCTGCGTCATTTATAAGTTCGGGAGCTTCCATAAAACTCGGTCTGTGGACATCAACTATTACCAGTACCGACTGGCGATCTATCATGTCCAGAGCTTCATCAGTCGTTATAAATACTTCCCGGTATTCGTCCTTTTCAATAAGCTGGCTTACCAGAGGATGAATCGATGGATTGGAGCGGTTTAAAACAATAAAAGCCTCTTTCTCCACATGACGGGCACATCTGTAGATCCCCAGAGCAGCGCCCAGTGAATCCAGATCCGGAACCTCGTGCCCCATGATAAATACACCGTTGGACTGAACCATCAATTCCCTGAGGTTGTTTGCAATAACCCTGGATTTAACCTTGGTACGCTTTTCAACCTCCTTGCTCTTGCCCCCGTAAAAATACAGTCTGGTTCCCCGTTTTACCACAACCTGGTCGCCTCCGCGTCCCAGGGCCAGATCAAGTGCAGACTGGGCAAACTGGATCAGCTCAAGGGGGTTCTTCCCGTCGGCCCCAACCCC
>LFTM01000297.1 GCA_001513505.1 Clostridiales bacterium DTU092
AACCCCTTCTCATAATCGGTTAATTTTTCGCCCATCCTGTTATTACCAAACGTATCTTGACCGGCACCCTCCATCGCCACCGATTCTGCAGAGTCACTCATAGCACTGCTGTCCGTAGCTATCATGGCTTCATCCCTCGGATCCAGTACGTCAAGCACTCTCATCGACAGCACAATAACCAGAACTGCCGCCACCATACCTACCCATTTTACCCAATGAGGATAATTGCCTATCCTTTCACGGATAGTTGTATTCTGCACCTGCTGGGTTTCAAGACGCATACGTAACCTCTCGGAAAACCCATCGGGTATATCCACTTCTTCCAATTCTCCAACCAGGGTAACAACTTGTTTTATTTCTTTAAACCGGGTGAAACACTCCGGACATTCTTTCAGATGTTTCTCGACTTTTTTCGCATTGACCTCATCCAACATCCCGTCTATATAAAGGGTGATAAATTGTCGAGTGTCTTTACAATCCATTTACCTCACCCCTTTCATATTTTCCCTTTAAGGGCGTCCGTAAGTGCAGCTCTGGCACGATTGATATGAGATTTTACGGTACCCAAAGGCAACTGTAATATCTCAGCTATTTCCTCATAACTGTAGTTTTGTATGTCTCTGAGAATAATAACTGTTTTATATTTTGGTTTCAGACTTGCTATGCAGGCTTGTATCTTTTCATACCGCTCTTTTTGAATCACTTCATCTTCCGGAAGCGGATTATCGGAAACCGGCTGCATGTTCCCAACGCCTTCATCATTGAAATAATCTAATGAGAAAATTTTAGCTTTTCTCTTTTTCCTGTATTTATCCACACATGTGTTATATGCAATACGGTATATCCATGTCGAAAACTTGCTGTTTCCCTTGAACTTGTTCAAATTCCTGTATACCTTAATAAAAACTTCCTGAGCCAAATCCTCGGCATCTTCATGATTATTAGTCATTCTATAGCAATAGTTATAAATTTTCTTCTCATAAAGGGAGATCAATTTTTCAAAGGCGGATATGTCTCCGTCTCTGGCCTTTTCAATCAGCAAGGCCTCCTGATTCACACTGTTCCCCTCCCCCCTATATGCTGCAATCATAATCATCGGTACGCACGTTTATATACTTATGGTGTTTATATATATCAAAACCTGCTATTGTCAATACAGACAGGTATTATGGGACCGATCTGTTTTATATATAATATATAATACATGTCCTGATATTCTGAATTATACTGATTGATTCATCAATCTATCCGCAAATCCGGAACTCAACCGGGTTGATAATCATCACAGGTAACAATATATTTTTAACAACCGATATAACAATTATATCACAATACACATACAGCTTTGTACCACATATCAAAAATTTGTATATTTAGTCCTATTAATGGGATTATCCTACTATTTTGAAGGTGGAACCCAGCGGAGTTTTTACCACTTCTATCTGTACAGGAAATGAATCTTTAAGTTCCTGCACATGAGTAATCACCAGTATCTTATCAAACTCATCCCTAATGGCGTTTATAACCTCAACCAACCTCTCCCTCCCCTGTTCATCCAGAACACCGAACCCTTCATCAAGTATCAGCATCCGCATATTTGCACCTGCTCTATTGGCCAATATCTTGGCTAAAGCTATGCGTATAGCAAAATTAATGCGAAATTCCTCCCCGCCGGAATAGGTCTCATACTTCCTTGTATCCATTCCATCCGATATTTTAATGTCCAGTGTTTCCATTACATTCCCGGATTTTGTATCCCTTTGCGTCAAAAACTCAACAGCTAAACGTCCATCAGTTATTTTTGCCAGTATTCGGTTTGCTTCATCCTGAAGCTCGGGAATAGCATTTTCTATAATTGCAGCCTGTATTCCCCGCTTTCCATATATCAATGCCAGAGTATTGTACAGCTCCAGCTGTTTATTTAATTCTTCCTGTTCCTTTCTTTTTTGCTTCCGCAGCTTCCCCGCTTCGCGGATTTTTTCCATCCGTTCTCCCAGAGCACCTCTTTGGGCCTCCAGCTGCCGTATCTCCCGATGAATACACTGCATATCCCTTTCCAGTTCCGATATTTTTTGCATTATATCAGGCAAATCCTTTATTGCATCCTGAAGATCTTGTTTAATCCGATTAATGTCCTCTAAATATTTCTTTCTTTCATCAATCAGTCTGGTGATACGCTTAAGACTCTCGGACCCGGAAACCATCCCGGCTTTAGCCTTCTGCAGGGTCTCCCATTCACTGGGTACTCTGTTAAGTTGTTTTACCTGTTCCTGAACGTTCCGATGCAACTCTGCATCATAACCTATCTCTGATACCTTTTGTTCCAGCTCCCTAAGCCGGCTTATCAGATCTTCATTATAGGTTTTTTGCTCAAACTGCTTTCTCAAAGGTACAACCTGTTCGTTTAATTCATCGATTTTCTTTTTGGCTTCACGGCATTCTTCAAGCTGACGGGCAAGCAAAGCCGCCTGACCCTCCAGCCTCCCCCGCTCTTTAAGTTTGAGCCTGATATCCTTGAGCTCTGCTTCAATTTTTTTGCGCTGTTTCGCCAGATCTTCCGTCGCTTTTTCTATCTCTTTTATTCCCTGGCGCACTTCCTTACCTTCTTTAGTCACATCCTTCAGCAGCCGTTCCTTATGCCCGGCGTCAAGCGTTCTTCCACAGACAGGACAGTCAGCCTCCGCTTCCTTAAGCGCCATGTACCGCTCCCTTAAATCCTTGAGCTGCTGGTTTAAGGTATCCCTCCTTGCCGCTAAATTAGCGGTTTCTTGTGCAATATCGGCGGTTTCCTTTTCCAGGTCAGCCAGGTATTTTTCCAGCATGTCAAGCTCCTGAATCTTTTTGTTACACTGCTCCCATTCCTGTTTCAACCCATCTTCTTTTAGCACTTTTTCCTGCTGCTGTTTTACTTCCTTTTCCAGAATTTGAATGCGATGCAGTATATCCTGTTCCCGGACCCGCATTTCACCTTCAATCCGTTCCTTCTGACGCATAAGCTCGGCACTGCGTTGAAATTTGTTGTACAATTCCTTTTCCCGGTTCAGCAGGCTCCTTAATTCAGCATAGCTTTTTTCAATCTCAGCCTCCCTCTTGAGTATTTCCCCATATTCTTCAAGCCTGGTCCTTATATCAGCCTCATCTTTTTTTAAGGAATCGATTTCCTTACTGCCTCTGTCCAGCGCATCCTGGTAATTCTCCACCCTCTCCTTTATGGTGTCTTTCTCCTGTTTGCGCCGGTTAAGCTCTGTAAGCTGTTCCCTAAAGAGTTTTTCCCTGTCCTGAATTTCTGTAAGGGTCTTCATCACCTGAGCCATTTCCTCTTCTATTTCATCTTTTACAGACACCTGCTGTTCCAGATTATCCAGCTCACGCTCCAGCCATTCCAGCCTGCTCCGGAGTTCGTTACGCTTATCAAGAGCTTTCCTCTCCAGTTTTTCGTAAACCGACAGGTTCAGGATCTCGGCCAGTATCTCCTTTCGCTCGTTCGGTTTTTTCATAGCAAAGAGATCAGCTTTACCCTGACTTAAATACCCTGTACATAGATAAGTCTCGTAGTCCAGCTTAATTATCTCCTGGATCTTAAGCTGCGTCTCATCTATGCGATTTCCGCTGATAGGCACAAAATCATCGCCCTGTTTTATCATAAGATCAAGGGCAGACTGCCCTCTTCTCTTATCGCGCTTCCGGATTACCTTGTATATGTTCCCCTCTTCCTCAAATGTAAATGCAACCTCCATATCATCGGTACCCGATCTGACCAGATCATCTATTCCTCCCCTGCCGTCCATGCCCTTACATTTACCCCAAACACACCAGGCAATGGCATCAGCAAGCGACGATTTTCCATGTCCATTTTCTCCGCTTAACAGAGCAATATCAAACTGTTCAAAATCCAAAACGGGAGCGTTCTCACCGTATGATTTAAAGTTTCTTACATACAGGGACAGAGGTATCATATGGCTCCCTCCTCCTTGAGTTCTTGTATCAGCTGATCATTCACTTTAATAAGCTCCTGGTCTATGTCCCGGTATTCCTGTTTCTTGGAAATGTATTCTGAAATAGCCTGCCTGATATCCATTTTCTCAGTAATCCCCGGATGCCGCAGATGTGATAGATCCGAGACTATATCCTTTTCAATACCTGCGACATAAAAGGCCCTGTCACGAAGAATCCTGTATAACTCCCGTTCTCTGAGGTTAGATATATCGTGAGACTTAAGCTTTACCCTAATTTTTACAATAGCGTCATCCAAAACTTCATCTTCTATTGCCTTGACAACCTCCTCAAATGGTTGGCCGCCGGTTGCATCCACATAAAAGGTTCTGAAAGGGCGGGTATCCAGCTTTATAAACTCATAAGAAGCATCCCCTTTTTTCAGGGATACCTCCACAAACCCTTTATCCTCTCTCTCCTCATTGAAATCCACTCTGTCAATGCTGCCGCAGTAAACAACAGGCGGTTTTTCATACAGTATCTGGTGCTTATGAATGTGTCCCAGCGCTACATAATCCAGTTCGGTCCTTGCAAAGAAGCCTGCAGGCAGTGTTACTTCCCTCCCAAGCATAATGGCCTTTTCCGAGCCCGGTACTGCGCCAATTAAGGAGAAATGAGACATAAGAACGGCTGGCAGCTCGGGATTAAGTCTTTGTATAAGCATATCCAGTATCTGTCCCAGCCTGTCGCGAACCGAGACGGAGATATCCTGGATACTGGAACCCTCCACTGCCAGATTGCTGGGGGAAGCATAAGGCAGCGCCACAATCTGGAGGGGACCACGCCGGGTATCCAGCACATCCACAACGGGTTTTCTCCGTACATACACTCCCGGAAGATCCACCACATCGTATATCTCTACCGATGTAGCTTTCCCTACAGCGTTGTGCAGATCATGGTTGCCTACGATTATATATACAATTATTCCTGCATCGGACAAACGTTTAATCCTTTTGGCAAATTCCCGCTGCTGCGTGACATCGGGCTCTCTGTTTTTGAATACATCACCGCATATTAATACCGCGTCAGTTTGATTGTCAACGGCATAATCCACCAGTTTATCCAGTGTCTGCAGGAAGTCCATAAGGCGGGTATGCATACCTGTAGTACCATCCACCCTGCCGTAGTTCTGCACACCTATATGAAGATCTCCTGTATGAATCAAACGAATAGGTTCAATCATTCGCCGTACAGCTCCTTCATCAGATCATCAAACTCTTTACCGGGGGGCATCTCCTGTTCATAATCTGCTTTTGATAATGAAGAGGTACTATTGTTACCCCCAGCGCCGGAACTTAACAGGCTTTTACTGCCACCATAATCATCGCGGGTAATTTCCTTATAAAACGTTTCGTCATAGGTACGGGTCCTGATAACCACGGGCATGGGGACCGCATGCCCCATTATGATAGCCTGCTGCTTGGTGTCCAGACTGGCCAGGACATTGCGCAGCATTCTGGCGTTGTTTACACCGCTTAATACCGATTCAATATCCTTTTCCTCTGTCAGCAGAGCTACTATTTTGGTACCCAGCTGGGAGTGAACCTCCGGATCTATCCCTGAAGGTCTCTGATCCACTACAAGCAGCGTTACATTATATTTTCTCATCTCCCTGGCTATCATGCCAAATATGGTCTGCCGGGACATATCCGGGCTCAAAAACTTGTGTGCTTCCTCTATAACTATTACCAGGGGTGTATTGTTTTCCCTCGTTCCGCCCAGAGCCTTTTCGCTCCGTTTGACATACAGCTCATGGATACGCCGGGTCAGTATATTGGCCACCAGCATATAGGCCAGCATGCTCCTCTGGTGTCCAAACTC
>LFTM01000299.1 GCA_001513505.1 Clostridiales bacterium DTU092
TTTTCTGGATTTCCACAGTTATTATCTCACATAATCACATCATTTTCAATACTATCTGTCATTTTTTTAACGATTTTATGCAAAAAAATAACTTTAAAAAAAAATCTGTTAAATAACACATGGACATCCTAACCACTGTATAATAGCAGTTGTCGACAGATCTTTTACTTCCAAAAACATAATTCTTTCAAGTATTTCACCAAGACTATGCGCATCAGATGAAATAATATGCTGATATTCTTGCATCTCTGATACAATACTTTCATTTTTATGAGAAAATTCTAACACTCTTATATTTAAATCAGGGGGAATAAAACCTAACTGAGAAATGATACTATAGGAAGGCCGATCAACATGTGCCGGCACCACAACGCCGCCTATATCGTAAGTCAGCTGTACAATCCGTTCAACCGACAGATTGATTGACGACAGCAGCATATCCTTTCTTTCACCTGTTATCCGGTCAAATTCGTCCATAATATACTGATTCCCGAATATCTCACTGATATTCTGCATCCCGTTCATATGTTTTCTTATATAGCTGTCAAACTTAAAAAGAGCTTCTAAACTACTGAAATAGCACAGCAAATGAACGTCCTCCCTGGACTGCACTTCCATTCCAGGAAGGACAAGAATTCGATCCCCCGCCACCTTCATAACAGCTTCAACGTTGCTGCAGCTGTTATGATCAGTTACGGCTATGGCATCCAGGCCTTTTAAAACAGCCATATTGACTATATTATTTGGTGTCATATCATTATCGGCGCATGGTGACAAAGCCGAATGTATATGTAGATCAACTGCAATTTTCATATTACACGCCATCCGTTTGTACTATAAAGATTATTCCTGACTTTGCGATTCGATTCCCATTTGATAAAGCTTACCGGCTAACTCAAAGGCCGTCATATCAGACGAAAGAATTACGACCTTTTCATCTTCTGCCTTTTTGAGCACCTCTTCCTCCACCTGAATACCTTCCGGAATGATTATACATGCAATCTCAGTGAGCACGGCTACTGCAACTATGTTCATGTGGGTTTGAACGGTTATCCATAGGCCGCCTTTTTTTCCTTTACTCATTACTCTGCTCAACAGATCGCAGCAATAACCCCAGTATACTTCCCGTCCCAGATAATTTTCACCTGCCAATACTCTAAGTGATAGCTGTTCAACAACTTGTCCTATTTTCATTTATTATTCCGTCTCCTTTCCTCATTCACTTTTGTTAGTCACCTTGCCGCCGGGAATTTTCTCAGAAAGCTCTATCATCTGCTGTGCCAGTTCCTTAACCTTTTCTCTTAATTTAAATACACAATCCATTTCAGATGCATACCCCAAAACGATATCTTCCGCATGAGTTCTACAACTGGGGGACCCGCATGAACCACAATCCAAACCAGGTAATCCATCATATATTCTTTCGATAGCCTCCATCTTCTTCATAGCCAACGTTATATCATCATCCAGTTTCATAACGGGTTTTGGCAATATCTCTTTTTCAAAAGACCACTGTATTTTCTTTTTTGTTCCCACAATTTCTTCCCTTGACAAATGTCTGCCCTCTGCCTTTTCAGATAATCTTCTTATTCGGTTTTTTGCAACAAATCCATTTTCAAACACCAACGGCCCGCCAACACATCCACCCGGACAGGCAAGCCCTTCAAAAAACTCCAAATCCGTCAGCTTATCATCTTCTATCTCTTCCAGAACGCGTATAACATTTTGAATTCCATCGACAGCCAAGTGGTTGTCCAAACCCAGAGCAGAGCTTTCTCCTCCGGAATTAGCCCATAATACTCCATAGGGTGATGCTGTCTGTAATGAATCATCCTCCTCCAGCCTTACTATCTCGTTGTACAACGGTCCGTATATCTCCAGTATTGATATAGCGCCGTCTACGCAGGATCTTTCTATACCTATAGGGCTTCGTATACTGGTCATCTTGGCTGCACAGGGAGTTATGAAGAAAGCGCCAACTTCCTCCTCCTTAACACCGTTCTTCTGGCAAAATTCCTTTTTAGCCAGCCGGGCAGCAATTTCCATAGGTGATTCAATATTAATAATATTATCAATCAATTCCGGAAAACGCACTTGAATCAGGCGGACAATAGCAGGACAAGCTGATGATATAACCGGTTTCTTCCGTTCCGGATCCCTCATTGCTTCCTTAATAAATTCCGTTACATAATCAGCACCTCTGGCTACTTCAAACACATCGTCAAAACCTAATTTTTTAAGACCAGTCAGAATTGCATTTATACTGGCATTTTTGAACTGTCCGTAAAGTGCAGGAGCAGGAAGGGCGATTTTATATGGAAACTTTTCAATCGAAGTTAACGGGTCTGTCACAGCCACCTTTGCATGGTAAGGACATACCCGGATGCATTCACCGCAATCAATACACCTCTCTGCCATGATTCTTGCCTTCCCATCTCTTACCCTTATAGCCTCGGTTGGACATCTTTTAATACAGTTCGTACATCCCATGCATTTGTCCTTGTCCAGGGTAACTGAATGGTAATACTTATCCAATTACATCACCTTGCTTTTATATCAAAATATGCTTCAAGTAAAGTTCCTTCGCCCATTTTAGATTGTATTTTTAAATCATCAGCGCAACGTTTAATATTAGGTAATCCCAGACCTGCACCAAACCCCAACTCTCTGGCTGTTTCAGGTGCTGTAGAGTATCCTTCCCGCATAGCCAGATCAATATCTGGAATTCCGGGCCCCCGATCCTGTGCAACCACGGCTATCCTGTCGGGAGTAATTTTCAGTATCAACTCGCCTCCAACGGAGTGTATCACCATATTCATTTCAGCCTCATAGGCAGCTATGGTAACTCTGCGCACTATATTGGAATCAACCCCCAATTGTTTTAACAGTTT
>LFTM01000141.1 GCA_001513505.1 Clostridiales bacterium DTU092
ATCCCGAACACAGCAGATCCTATGTTCCACAATTATGTAAATGAGTATGTTCCGTTTATCGATTGGCGTCAACCCATCCCTGAAACCTGGCAGGAGGAAGGTATTAACCATGAAAAACTGATACACATTCAAAAATACTATACAGCTCTTCCTGAGACCCTCCCTCAGCGGGTGATAAACCTTGCACAATTTGTTACCAGAGAGAGTAAAACCCCTCTGGAGAAAGCTCTAGCCATTGAAGATTATCTCCGGCAGAATTATGAATATACCCTTAATCCGCCTGAGACGCCGGGAAATACGGATTTTGTGGATTATTTTCTGTTCGATCTTAAAGAAGGCTACTGCACCTATTTTGCTACAGCCATGGCAGTACTTGGACGGGCAGTCGGATTACCCACCCGGTATGTTGAGGGTTTCCTGATGCCTTCGCATGCTAAAGAAGGTAATATTTATGAGGTAAAAAAACTCAATGGCCATGCCTGGGTTGAGATATATTTCCCGAAGATAGGATGGCTGACGTTCGATCCTACACCAATAGATCAAAGCGGGCATTTGGCAGGCCAACATGAAAATGCCGGAGCACATGATGACCCCTACTGGGAAGAATATATGAACCAGCACCGGCATCCCCAGGATCAACCTGATTATCTCCCCGATCAGCAGGAAATNNCCGCCTCATCGCCATGGGAAAGCATATTTCAAAGTTCACTCATTATATTGATTATATTTGTTCTGGCAGGCGGGATTTTGGGCGGTTTAAAGCTATGGGACATATTGCGCTGGTACCAAATAAAAAAGCTGCCCTATGAAAGACAGCTGAATTATTGTTATCAGGAAATACTATGGCTCCTCAAGCTATACGGATTTCCTGTCCGCCGCGGGGAAACTCCGTATGCTTACGCAGACCGGGTAGATTCGTGGCTGATGAATGCGTCCGGATCCATGTATCAAATATGTTATTTAATTATGAAAAATCAGTTTGGCGGATACCCCCTTACTGAAAATGATATGGATAAGATCCGCCGTTTCTACCGGAATCTTGAAGACAACATAAAGAGCCTGCTGGGATTCTATCCCTACATGTTCAGGCTCCTGGCAAGACGGTTGGGTCTGTCTAAATACCCGATGCAGATATAGCAATACTACAAACGGAAGTTCCTCCGGGCTCTGATATTTCTCGTGTGGTTGCCAACTGCACGAATGGAATGGTGAAGTATCTCGCTGGCTTTTGCGGACTCCTCTTCATTTACGGGCGATATCAGGAAGGTTATGGCAATCAAACGTATAACAGTTGAAAGGGTAAATAACAAATGGTAGTTATTCAAAGGACGCCCAAGAAACATAATATTCAGATCGGCCGTCAATTTTCCCGTCACTTCCATAAACAGACCGCCCAGGGCATATGCAATTATGCTTCCCACAAGAGAAGTAACCACTGAGGCGGAAGCTATATAGAATGAACGATTTTCATCTGGTGAAAGCCCCATCACCAGGTTGTTTGAAGTTAAATCAATACCGTTCCAGAACAGACCCGTTAAAACATGGATAAACAGAATAGCTATATAGTTCTCCGGAGTAGCAAACAGCCAGAATATAGGCAAAACAGCGGCCNNTCAGATTACCCCATTTTCTAATCACAAATATTGTAAGAATATTGCTTACCATCTGAGTATATATGGTAATCTCCAAATAACTCATTTTCAGGTAATCAAGCATATAGGCACTGAAGAACGGCCCTGAAATATTAACTCCGAATACCCAGACGGCCCAAAAAATTAAATATCTTCTAAAATTAGGATGCCGCAGCACCTCGTTGGACATTTTTCTCATCGAGACCCTGTAAGGCACTTTTACCATGGGAGGGTCCTTAACACGTATAAAACACGCGATGTCCAGCAGGGCAAATATGGTAACTATGCTGAATACCAGAGCAAACCCGGCAAATCCTCCGATAAGATCCAGGGCATAACTTGCCAGCAGTCCTCCTATCATTCCTGTAAATGTGAACACCATCTGCCGCTGGCTGAAAAAACGCCCCCGTATTTTCAGTGGAACCAATGCTGCCATCCAGGATATAAATGTAACACCATTAAAAGCACTGCCTACGGCTGAGATCAGCAGAAAAAATACTATAAGACCTATGGTAAGGCCTTTTAATTCTTCAGGAATAATCAAAGGGAGGACTACCACCGGAATGATGGAAAGACGCTGAAGCACGCCTCCTATCATAAACAGCTTTTTTCTGGCGCCGGTTTTCTCCAACACATATGCAGCTATCATCTGGAACAAGCCGCTCATAACGGGAAGCCCCATAAGTATTCCGTACATGAATTCGCTAACACCAAGATGACGAATAAAACCGGCAAAAGGGGCACCATTTAAGCATACGAAAAACACAAACCCCAAACTTACACCCAAAACAACCCTGTTTAAGTCCAGCCTTAAATCATCGGTAATAGCCAGATTCTTGAATAATAATATCTTTTGTCTTAATAATAATATTTTATGCTTCAATTTTGTACCCATTACCTCAATTCCCCCAAATATCAATGCACAAACAAACTGCTCCATTCATGGAATACTTGCTTTATTAATATCGGTTACCATTTATAAAAACCATATTTACATTAAGGTTTTTGTCCAGGATTACCAGATCCGCATCGAAACCTTTTTCTATCCGCCCCTTACGGTGGCCCACACCGGCTATAGCGGCCGGTACTTCTGCAAGCATCCTGATAACATCATTGACTTCAAAGCCGATAGAAACCATGTTACGTAAAGCCTGATCCTGTGTGAGGGTGCTCCCCGCCAAATTGCCTCCTCTCTTCAACCGGGCTACACCCTGGACGACAACTACCTCTTCCGAACCTAAAAAATACTCTCCGTCATCCATACCTGTAGCAGCCAATGAATCGGTGATCAAAGCAACCTTGCTAAAACCTTTTACACCAACGGCAATCTTCAGAGCTACAGGATGAACATGGACAAAATCAGCAATCAGTTCGATGGTTGTATCCTCTCTTTCCATAAAAGCTCCTACCGCTCCCGGCTCTCTGTGCTTTAATGGAGTCATCGCATTGTAAAAATGGGTTGCATGGCTCATGCCCCACTCAATTCCTTCTATACATTTTTCGTAGCTGGCAGCAGTGTGACCCATGGAAACGACTATACCGTTATTTACTAAATATTCTGTTAATTCCTGCGCGCCTTCAATATCCGGAGCCATGGTTATTCTTCTTACGATCCCCTCATACTCACCTACCAGTTCAGCAAAATTATCACGGCTGGCAGGAAGTATATATTTCTCAGCCTGAGCGCCTTTTGCACGGGAGTTTATAAAGGGACCTTCCAGATGAACACCTATAATCTGCGCTCCCTGAGACTGTTTTTTCATAATTTCGTTAACAGCTTTCAAACTGTTCCGGGTTGCCTCCAGTGAAGAAGTGGTAGTGGTAGCTAAAAATGAAGTTGTACCATGACCGGCTACAAACTTAGCCATCTCTTCCAGAGATTCCACACTTCCGTCCATAACATCCCGGCCTGCACAACCATGGATATGGATGTCAATAAAACCCGGGCAAACATAGCATCCGTCAACATTAACCACCTGTTCCCCTTCGTAACTGCCACTTGGAACTATATCAAGGATCTTTCCATTTTCCAGAAGGATGTCGGCATTATATCTCCAACCGTCTCCCTGATATACAATTCCGCCCTTTATAACCTTCATACAAAACAACCCCCAATTAAAAAAAGCCCCCTTGGCAACCCGAAAGTGCCTTAAACCAAGGAGGTATTATAATGTTCTTTTACTCATGTGTATTTTATCATTTTTATTCCGCCTTTACAATACCGATCCAAGCGGCCTCCATTATTTTGTATCGCTTTATATACCAAGGTTTGCAAGCATTCCTGCTTTATATGAAGAATATTATTTCAATCACTGGAGTTCCAAGGCTAAGAGCCTGTAAAACTTGCTCCGGTGCCTTCATCAAACTCGCTTCGCTCAAACAATGATTCGGCTTATCCCTTCGCTTCGTTAACAGGCTCTAAGCCTTTTCACAAGGTAACTTCCATAGTATTCTTCTATATTATGCGTCAATATGGAAACCATTGATTGTTTTCTAACGCAGACTATAGTAAAATAAAATATCGGGAACACCATACCGGTTTATCAACTTTATTCAACTTTCTTGTCCAATGCAATGAAGCTGCTTTAACTTTAATCACAATTATCAATATATCAGCTTATTTATTACAACACGATTAATAATTTTTAGCGTTATCATCTATAATGAAGCTTATTTGGAGTTTTCAGCATCTTAAACAGTAAAAAAACAGGGAGGTATTTATATGGCCCACTTATTTTCACCAATTAAAATCAAAAACAAGGAAATTAAAAACCGGATCGTTATGCCGCCTATGGTGTATTTTGGATGTGCAGGCGATGATGGATTTGTTACTGAAAAACATGTCCGTCACTACGAAGCGAGGGCAAAAGGAGGAACAGGCCTTATTGTAGTTGAAGCAGCATGTGTAACCAGGGATGGCCGTTTATCCAGCGATCAGCTGGGTATATGGTCGGATGACCATATTAAAGGATTAGAACAGCTTGTCCGGGTTTGTCATAATTATGGTGCTACCGTGCTGATCCAAATTCACCATGCCGGTTTAAAAACACCGCGCAACGTGGCAGAAGTGGCTTTTGCCCCGTCTCAACATTCAGATGATACCGACAGACCTGTCAGGGAACTGACCATTGAAGAAATAAAAGCAATACAGAATGACTTCATAAAAGCCGCTCAAAGAGCTCAGGAAGCCGGTTTTGACGGTATCGAGTTTCACGGCGCCCATGGCTATTTAATATCCCAGTTTGCATCCCCAATCACCAATAGAAGAACAGATCAGTACGGCGGCAGCTTGGAAAACAGAATGAGATTTGTGGTAGAAATAATACAACAGCTGAAGGATATGGTTGATGAAGATTTTATTATAGGATACCGGATGGGCGGAAATGAACCTACTTTGGAGAACGGGATTCAGATTGCAAAGATTCTGGAAGCCGCCGGTGTCGATCTCTTGCACGTCTCATCGGGAATTAGTTCACCTGACTATCCTCAGCCCGAAGTACCTGAAGGGTTCCCGGAAAACTCAATCGTATACTGCGGTACCCAGATAAAAAGCAGAGTAAATATTCCGGTCATTGTGGTCAACGGAATACGTACACCTCAACAGGCTGAATACCTGATAGAAAACAATCTTGCCGATATGGTGGCCGTCGGCCGTGGGCTTCTTGTGGACCCTGACTGGGCCGACAAAGCAAAACACGGCTCCCAAATAGTGCCGTGCCAGCAATGTAAAAGATGTTTATGGTATACGGATCCAAACAAGTGCCCGGCTATAAATTGATCCTTCTATAGCCGTTGCACCATGCAGGTGTACAATCCCCATTCGTTTCTACATATACTATCTTGCCAACCCTGCGACCGGCTTGCTGTTTTAATACCAAAAGGCCTTCCCGTATTAATACGGAAAGGCCTTTTTTATATCCCGCATATTTTATACTGCTTCTGAATCTTTCCTATGCAACCTTCTGTTGTAAAGCCTTCCGGTCTGCTTCAAAGCCCCGAACAGAAGCGCCACTAAAAATACGTTACCAATTGCTGCAGGAAGAACAGCCGTTACAAAAGCGCCAATAAAGATCTGCGGGGGAAAAACCTTTAACAGAATTGCTGAACCTAGGAACACACACCCGCTCAGAAGGGTACCGGCTATGGGAACTGCAATAGAAAGTACGTACTGATTGATAAACCTTCTGGACAGCTGAATTCCGGCAATCAAAACTCCAGTTGTGATAAGCTTATCAATCACATTGGGAATAAACCCTCCCGGCACGTTGGTTGTAAGACCCGACAGTAAGCCGGCAGCTATACCTGCAACAAAACCTACTTTAACGTCCTCAAATGTTAACAAACAAAGGAATAACATAGCCAGAAGAAAATCCGGCTTAACGGGAGTCCCCGTTGAAGGTGTGACATAATGCAGTACTAAACCGATAGCAAGCAACAATCCAGCCAAAACAAAATCTCTCAAATTTTTCACAGCTCATCTCTCCTTATCTCATCTAAATTTTATTCTCACCAACCCGCACAGCCAATATATTGCTATAAAGGATCTCTGCAGTTGGATTGAATATTAATGCAATGATAACACACAAATCAAAAAATAGCAACAGCAAATTTCTGCCTATCCTTCTGCACGGTGAACATGACATCCTGCTTTTTTTTTAAGCTATACCAGACTTGGTATAAAATCCAAATTAAAATATCAAAAGGGTTCCGCCACGATGACACGTGGAATGAAACCCCTAAAACTTGTTGTATTTAACAACGCGCTTGTATTAGTTTCTGTATAAACCGTTTTAGGGCTTAATCATCGGTAAAATACATGGTTCCCAATGGTAGTAACATATGTTCGGTTCTTTACTATCCATGAACCGGATGACTTGGCCGGATTGAAAAAGTATAGAGCGCCTCCCACAGGCTTAGAACCTGCGTAAGCCTCCTGAGCAGCACGGTAGCTTTCACTGCTGGGTGTATTGTATATGGTACCGTCCTTTACAGGGCTGAATTGGGGAATGCCCTTGTAATACTCAAATATTACCCCATACACCGAATTGGGGAAACTCGATGAGTTTACCCGGTTCATAATTACATTTCCAACGGCAACCTTCCCTATATAAGGCTCTCCACCTGCCTCGGCATGAATTATCCTGGCAAGCCAGTAGATATCCCCTGACGTCTGCTGAGAAGATGAAGATCCTCTGCTGGCAGCTGTGGATGTTTGAGATCCCTTGCCGTTGTATAAAGCATTTTGAGTCTGGGGTCCCGCAATACCATCAATCCTCAAACCATTGGCTTTTTGAAAGGCTATCACCGAATTTTCGGTTATTTTTCCGTAATATCCCGTCACATTTGCGTAGAAGAAGCCCTGCTGTTTAAGTGCTGTTTGAAGCCTGGAAACAGCCTGGCCTCTCATACCGAATTTAAGTACACCACCGGAACTGCTGCTATAAAGAGCCGATTGAGTAGCATTACCGGCTATTCCATCTAGCACCAGTCCACGGGCTTTTTGGAATCTGATAACAGCGTCACGGGTTATCGGGCCATAATAACCGGTAACCTTCGGGTAGGTGTAATACCCCTGATTTTTAAGCTCCTGCTGCAGGCGGGNNCTGCAGGCGGGAAACAGCCTCCCCGCGGCTGCCTACAGATAACAGCGGATATGCAGCCCACACCCGTCCTGAGGGTAGCAGTAAAACCGCAAATACTGCAACCATCATAAAACATAAAATTTTGTATTTACTCGTCTTATACATCATTTTACCCACCCTCACAATAAGAAATATATGTTGGTTACTATTATAGGATGGGCTTGCATTTACTGTCAAATTAGTAAATCTCCGTAATTTGTTTTGTTACAAATTTATTACGGAAATTTTAAATATTTATTATTCATGCTCACTGATTCATACACATACCAGTTCGTACCAAAGTGGTGTTTTAAAACTTTATTGATTTTTTCCCTTATCTCGGGGACCTGTTCCAACTTTTTGGAAAACTCCCCGGCACAAAAATCGGTAGCATTAACATCGAGAGTCACGATATCCCAATCTATTCGATTTTTTCAATTTCAACCCGCGGCAGTATACTTTCAAACCCCTCGCGGGTACAGAGCAGTGTTCCTTCCCTCATCACCGAGGCTGTTGCGGCAGCCATACCATAGCGTAACATTTCCTTTAAGCCAGTTCCTTCCTGTATGGCAACACAAAAGCCTGCAACCATTGAATCGCCGGCACCTGCCGTTCCTTTAACTTCTACCTCAACGGGATGAGCATAGTAAGCTTCATTTTCATCCACTATAATAGCTCCCTGGCTCCCCATTGACACTCCAACTATACTTACTCCTTTGTCCAGGAACGTACGGGCAGCATACACTATTTCCCCATGAGTGGCAAGTTTTTTCCCAGTGGCTTTTTCCAGTTCATACAGATTGGGCTTAACCAAATAGGGGCCTGCTTCAAGCCCATTAAGCAGCAGCTCATCATCGGCATCAAGCACACATAAAACCTTATATTTATTAGCCTGTTCAATTAAATCCCTGTAAATTGATACCGGTACCTTTTTAGGTGCACTTCCACTGAAGACCATCATCCGGCTTCCGGCAGCATATGTATCAATCATATCCATCAGCTTTGCAAGGCATTCCGGCGGAACCGGATTACCGCTTTCGTTGACCTCGGTAACAACTCCTTTTGACATGTCAAATATCTTAAGATTAATCCGTACCTCTCCTTCTACGTCCACAAAATCATAGGGAATGCCCTTTGAATCCAGGAAATCCCTTATTATCTGACCTCTTTCGGTGTAGTTTATACCTGTACAGAAGGCACTACCGCCCAATTGATGCAATACCACAGCAACATTAACTCCTTTTCCGGCAACATCCATTCTGCTGTCTTTTATCCTGTTCAACCCCCCATAGGTAAATTGTTCCACGGTGACCATTCTGTCAATACAAGGATTGAGCGTCACAGTAGTTACCATCATCATTCCTCCCGGTTTACACATCAAATATTTATTTTTGCATTCAAAAAAACCGGGCTGCTATGTATTGAGCCCGGTTTTGTATGAGTCTCTATTATTCTTCCTCTTGTCTGGCCTGTTCAACTACTTTTGCACTGATGTTGCCAGGCACTTCTTCATAACGCACATACGTCAGTTTAAAGCTTCCACGCGCCTGGGTCATGGAACGCAGATCGGTAGCATACCGGAACATTTCAGCCAGGGGTACCTCGGCTTCAATTTTCTGAAGCCCGTTACCCAGGGGTGTCATACCCAGTATTCGACCACGTCTGCGATTCAAATCGCCCATAACGTCGCCCATATATTCATCAGGTACTACTACTTCAGCTTTCATAATGGGCTCAAGCAATACAGGATTTGCCTGGTCAAGTTTTCTATACGCAAGAGATGCTGCTACTTTAAATGCCATTTCGGAAGAGTCAACAGCATGATACGAACCGTCGTACAGGGTGGCTCTTATACCAACCATGGGATATCCAGCCAGTACGCCCTTTTCCATTGCCTCCAGCAAACCTTTCTCTACTGCGGGTATATACTGTCTGGGTACCACACCACCCACTATCTTGTCGACAAACTCAAATTTCTGTTCCGGATCCGGCAGCGGTTCAAATTCAATCCAAACATGCCCGTATTGTCCATGACCACCTGTCTGCTTCTTATGTCTTCCTTCAGCCTTGATAGATTTGCGGATTGTTTCACGATAAGGTACTTTGGGTTCGCTAAACACCGCATTAACACCAAACTTATTCTTCAGACGGCTGGCTATAACATCAAGATGTACCTCCCCTATACCGGATATAATGGTTTGTCCGGTCTCAACATTCGGTTCCACGGTAAAGGTAGGATCTTCCTCCATAAGCCTATTCAAGCCGGTAAATACCTTTTCTTCCTCGCCTTCTTTTTCAGCAGCAACTGCCATGGATATGGAAGGTTCGGGGAATTCTATGCCCTCATATTTAACAGGTGACGCCGGATCACACAGCGTATCGCCGGTAACGGTGTTTTGAAGCTTGGCCATAGCACCTATATCACCGGCAGTAAGTTTGTCAACCTGTATCTGTTTTTTACCTCTTAATACATAGATGGAACCGGTTTTTTCGTTCCTTTCCTTGTTGGCATTGTATATGCTCATCCCGCTCGTAAGCTCTCCGGTCATGACTTTGAATATTGAAAGCTTACCTACGAAGGGATCAACCACTGTCTTAAAGACAAAAGCTGAGAAAGGAAGCGATGAGTCAACCTTATATTCGCCTTCTTCACCGGTCTTTGGATTGGTTCCCGGTACTGCCGGACGGTCGCTGGGTGCAGGCATATAATCTATAATACTGTCCATTAACAGCCCAATCCCGGCATTTTCCGTGGCAGAACCATACAGAACCGGAACTACGTCGCCCTCTGCAATACCTGCACGCAGAGCTTCACGGATTTCCTGATCTGTAAGCTCTTCGCCTTCAAAATACTTTTCCATAAGTTCTTCGCTGGTCTCAGCTGCAGCTTCAATCAACCGGGTCCGTATAGATTCTACGGTGTCCGCTAAATCATCAGGAATGGAGATCTCCTGTGGTTCCTTCCCGGTAAAATCCCAGGCCTTCATATTAACCACGTCTACAACTCCGGTAAAACGGTTTCCATTCATTATGGGTACCTGCAGCGGAGTTATAGCTGTTCCGTACTTGCCTTCCAGTTCCTCTAATACCTTCTCGTAATTGACATTTTCTCTGTCCATCTGGTTAACGAAAATCATTTTTGGGACATGGTATTCCTTACAATAGTCCCATGCTTTTTCCGTGCCAACACTAAGGCCTGATACCGCGCCGACTACAATGACGGCTCCATCCACCACCCTCAACGACTGAACCATCTCCCCGACGAAATCAAAAAATCCTGGTACATCTATTATGTTAATTTTATGTTTATTCCACTCCAGTGGCGCTATTGCAGCACTGATGGATATATTTCTTTTTATTTCTTCGGGATCATAATCGGTGGTGGTTGTGCCATCTTCAACTCGTCCAAAGCGATCAATTGCTTTAGCATTGAAAAGCATGGCTTCAGTTAAAGTGGTTTTTCCTTCTCCGCCATGGCCTATTATTCCAATGTTGCGGATGTTCTGTGTTACAAAGTTGTTCATCTACATTCCCCCTTATTAATTTGGTACAACACTACTTGATTATGGCACACTACTTGAGAAAAAAGACATATACGTAATATTTCTGCGGCAACAGGCAATTTCCCTTTATATTGTAGCATACTTTTAATTAAAACTTAATATAGTTTATAAAATAAATGTAATAATTTTATATTTTTGTTGGACTAATCTTGTTATATGAAGAATATTATTCCAGCCTTTGGAGCTCCAAGGCTTTCATAATATTCTTCACATAATGCTCATTGGTAACAGTATAACCGAGTACAGTGTATTTGCAGAACACTATTCCAATCACTTAAGTTCAAGGCTAAGAACCTGTAAAACTCGCTCCAGGCCTCCACCAAAACTCGCTTACGCTCAGACATTGGTTCCGGCTGTCTTCCGCTTCGTTAACAGGTCCTAAGCCTTTTCACAAGGTGATTTCCATAGTATTCTGCGCACATACTTTCATAAGATACTTCTGAAAGTCTGTATCCTCCAAAAACACATTATGTACCATTTTTTGCTGCCATCCTTGACTTTTAAGATAATTAAAGATACAATTTTCTAAATATAATACTCATTGGTCCGATAAAACCGGACTCTTTGCCGTATTCTACGGAGGTTAGTCATGAAATCCATTACTGTCAACCTGAAAAACAAATCATACCCCATATACATTGCCTCTGAAGGATGGGAAGAGTTACCCCAGGCCATTGAAGGAAAAATCAGAGGCAAAAAAGTGCTGGTAGTATGCGATGAAAACATACTGCCCCTTTATTATAATTCCGTAAAATCCGTTCTTATATCCATGGGGTACCAGACAGATGTTGCCGTAATACCTCCAGGCGAAGCAAGCAAGAGCTTTGACCGGGCACAGAGACTGTACACAAAAGCCCTGGAAACGGGATTGGATCGCTCATCATCCATCATTGCCCTGGGCGGCGGTGTAACAGGAGATCTGGCCGGTTTTATAGCAGCAACATACATGCGGGGTATTGGGTTGATCCAGATTCCGACGTCACTTCTGGCACAGGTAGACAGCAGTATAGGTGGAAAGGTAGCCATAAACCATCCTCTCGCAAAAAATATAATAGGTGCATTCTATCAGCCCAACATGGTATTTATCGATCCCCATACCCTTATCTCCCTTCCACTCAGAGAATTTGCAACGGGTATGGCTGAACTCATCAAACACGCCTTTATAGCCGATCAGGATTTTATTAGCTGGCTGGAGGATAAAATGGAAGCGCTTATTTCCAGGGATATACAAACTTTATCCGATGCTCTTTATCGTTCCTGCCAGATCAAGGTGTCCGTAGTTGAACAGGATGAAAAAGAAACAGGTCTCAGAATGATACTCAACTTCGGACACACCATTGGTCATGCTATCGAGGCAGCCACCGGCTATTCAAAATACACCCATGGAGAAGCTGTAGCAATGGGTATGGTATACGAATCCAAAATTGCCATGAACATGGGGCTGATAAGCCAGGACTATATTGATCGGCTGGTATGTATACTTAAAAAGGCAAACCTGCCAACCCAGCTTGATACTCCGGAATGGGATCCGATAATCGACAGGATGGCTTATGACAAAAAGAACATGGATCAGCGTATCGTACTGGTATTGCCCACCAGATACGGCAAAGTTGAAGTATTTAAGGATTTGAATCCGGATCAGATTAAACGGCTACTGAAATAAACAGAAGGAGGAATATCGACTCATGGTTAAACACCGAAAAACCATTGAAAACCTGGAGCCATACAGACCAGGAAAACCTATAAGCGAAGTTCAACGGGAACTGGGGCTTACCGATGTGGTTAAGCTTGCTTCCAACGAGAACCCGCTTGGCTGTTCACCTAAGGCGGTAGAAGCAATCATTGAATGGACAAAAGGTGTTGCCCTTTATCCCGACGGAAACTGTACCGAGCTCAGAAATGCCCTGGCTTCCAAATTTAATCTTAAGCCTTCACAGTTTCTGTTCGGTGCAGGAACAGATCAGATTTTAGAGATAATAGCACAGACCTTCATCAACCCGGGAGATCAGACCATTACGGGCTGGCCTTCCTTCTCAAGATACGAGGCTGTAACCCGTATTATGGATGGAACAATCGTTAAAGTTCCTTTAACTGACGATTATCGTCTTGATCTAGACGCTTTTCTGGACAACATAAATGATAACACCCGCATCATATGGGTGTGTAACCCCAATAATCCCACCGGTACAATTATTACAGAACAGGAGCAAAGGGAGTTTTTGAAGAGGATTCCGGACAACATACTTGTAGTACTGGACGAGGCATACTATGAATATGTGCAGAATCCGGATTATCCCAAAAGTGTTGAATTGCTTAACGAATATGACAATATAATAATACTCCGGACTTTTTCCAAAATATACGGACTGGCCGGACTACGAATAGGTTATGCTATATCCAACGAAAATACTATTGAATACCTCAACAGGGTGCGGGGTCCGTTCAATGCAAATGCTGCTGCACAGGTTGCTGCTCTGGCTGCGTTAAATGATCAGGATTTTGTCCGGGACAGCATAAAAGTCAACCAGGAGGGTAAACAATACTTATACAAAGCCTTTGAGGATATGGGTCTGGAATACATCCCGGCCTACGGTAATTTTGTCATGGTAGATGTGGGTAAAGACAGTGTGCAGGTATTTAAAGATCTGCTCCACAAAGGTGTAATTGTAAGGTCAGGAGACATCTTCAATATGGATAACTGGCTCAGAATAACCATCGGAACGCCGGAACAGAACACAGCACTGATAAATGCCTTAAAATCTGTGTTATAGAACTACTTTACAGCCCGCAAAGACGTACAGTTTTTGGTGAGGTTAATGCGAAGTCAAATGGTAGTACGGTAGTATGGCTGTGTATGTAAATTATTATGCTGCATTTTGTATTTTAAACAGCAGGACCACACTGAATACAGAATGGAATTTTGCACAAAACCGGATGAATTTTTGATGATTATTATAAATGGAGGATGGATAGTATGGTTATTGTTATGAAACCTAACGCCACAAAGAATGATATAAAGAACATTGAGGAAATACTTAAGGAACTTGGTCTGGGCGTTCATATATCAACCGGTTCAGAACGGACTATTATTGGAGTTATCGGTGACAAGCGGCTTATAGCCGATACACCACTGGAGCTTATGCCGGGCGTAGACCGGTTGGTACCAATTGTTGAACCCTTCAAGCTGGCAGGAAGAACTTTTAAACCCGAATCAACGGTTATACGTATTAAAGATGTAGAAATAGGCAGCAAAAAACTGGTTATGATGGCAGGTCCATGTGCGGTTGAGAGTCATGAACAGATCATACAGACAGCAAAATTTCTCAAATCCAGGGGAGTCCAGTTTCTCCGGGGAGGTGCATACAAACCCCGGACATCCCCCTATTCATTTCAGGGTCTGGAGGAGGAAGGATACCGGCTTCTGGCTGAAGCAGCAAAAGAGACCGGACTTCTGGTTGTATCGGAAATTGTATCTCTAAAATCCATCGAACAGGCAGTAAAATATGTTGATGTGTTCCAAATCGGCGCCCGTAACATGCAAAATTTCCAACTGCTGCGGGAGGTAGGAAGAACCAATATCCCTGTTGTGTTGAAGCGGGGCCTTGCATCAACAATAGAAGAGTGGCTAAATGCAGCCGAGTATATTATGAACGAAGGCAACTACAATATAATTCTCTGTGAGCGGGGTATCCGTACTTTTGAAACATATACACGGAACACCCTGGATCTCAGTGCCGTTCCCATTATTAAGGAGATCAGCCATCTGCCCATAATAGTAGATCCCAGCCACGGAACCGGTAAATGGAACCTGGTCACTCCCATGAGCCGGGCTGCTATTGCAGCAGGTGCCGATGGTCTGATAGTAGAGGTCCATCCTGATCCTAAATCCGCTCTCTCCGATGGTCCCCAATCTTTAAACTTTGATACCTTCAATTCTCTGATTGACGAAGTGGCAAAAGTGGCCGGAGTCATAGGACGGGAGTGGTAGTTCATGGATTTTAGGAGAATAAGTATACTGGGGCTTGGCCTGGTTGGTGGTTCTCTGGCCAAAGCTATCCGGCTAAGAAAACCCGGCAGCATAGTTACAGGTATGGATACAAGTAACAAACACCTGGATATGGCTCTTAGGGAAGGGGTAATCCATAAAGCGGCAACTAATCCACAGGAAGCAGTTGCTCATGCAGATATTGTATTCCTGTGCACTCCGGTGGGAACTATCCCCCAACTTATCAGGGAAATTTCGGGAAACATCCGCAAAGGAGCTGTCATAACGGATGTAGGCAGTACGAAACAGGCAATTGCAGAGGCTGCAGAACGGTATCTTCCTGCCGATGTTTATTTTATAGGCGGACATCCCATGGCCGGAACCGAACAGTCAGGGTACACGGCCAGTATCCCCCATCTTTTCGAAAACGCCTACTATATACTTACCCCTACCGGGTCTACTCCCGAACAGGTTGTGGATAATTTAAAAGCATTAATATCCTCTTTAGGAGCTATTCCCCTTATAATGGATCCTCTGCACCACGACAGAATTGTTGGATGCATAAGCCACCTGCCTCACGTGGTAGCTGCTGCATTGACAAACACGGTACAGGATATAGATGATCCTGAGCATTTTAAGGAAAGGCTGGCTGCAGGCGGGTTCAGAGATATTACAAGGATAGCTTCCTCAAATCCCCGGATGTGGCGGGACATATCCATGGCAAACCGTGAACAACTTCTGGAGCTTATAGATGGTATGATCAGCAGTTTACACATATTTAAAAACTATATTACCGGGAATGATCTGCAGGGCATTGAAGACTTCTTTTCCAAAGCGAAAAAATTCCGGGACAGCCTGCCTGAACTCCAGAGCCTGGCACTGGCTCCCTATCACCACCTGTACGTTGATGTGGAAGATCGACCGGGAATCATCGGAAAGATCGCAACGCTGCTGGGTGAACACGGTATAAACATTAAAAATCTCCGTATAATTCACAGCCGGGAGGATGAACCAGGAGGCTGCCTGGTAATATCCTTTTCAGATGTGATGTCCCTGAACAATGCCAGCAAAATATTGACTGCAGAGGGTTACAAATCTTATAAAAAATGAAGAAAGTCTGCAATGGAAATATCTGCAGACAGGAAAAACGCGAAAGTATGTGAAGATTCGGGAGGGAAAATATGCAAGTCACAATAACTCCGGCAAAAAGGCTTGTGGGAGAAGTGGAAATACCGGGTGATAAATCCATATCTCACCGCTGTATAATACTTGGGG
>LFTM01000174.1 GCA_001513505.1 Clostridiales bacterium DTU092
TTCTCCAGTATACTGGGACCGAATGCTTTTAAATGCAAGCCAGGTCACCAATCCGTCCATAGATCCTTTGCGCGAACCAATGGAACTCAAAACGCTCCTTGGACGAAAACCGGAGGTACTGCAAATTGAAAACGGAAAAATCAAAGAAAAACTGCCTCCCCAGCTGGAATTGGAAATCCCGATCATGTTTTCGGCCATGTCCTTCGGCTCAATAAGTTTTAATGCCTGTCAAGCCCTTGCCATGGCAGCGTCAGAGACAGGTACCATGTACAATACCGGTGAAGGAGGCTTTCATAAGGATCTGCGTAAATACGGGAAAAACACCATAGTACAGGTTGCTTCGGGCAGATTTGGCGTAGATGCGGACTACCTGGAAGCCGGAGCTGCCATCGAAATAAAGATAGGCCAGGGAGCCAAGCCCGGTATAGGCGGTNNAAAAAGTCATGGCCGAAATATCCCAGACCAGGATGATACCGGTAGGATCGGACGCTCTCTCCCCCGCTCCCCATCATGACATATATTCCATTGAAGATTTGAGGCAGCTTATATACTCCTTGAAAGAAGCAACCGATTACCGCAAACCTGTTTCTGTTAAGATAGCAGCTGTTCACAATGTAGCAGCCATATGCTCGGGAATAGCAAGGGCAGGAGCCGATATCATTGCAATTGACGGTTTTAGAGGCGGTACGGGGGCGGCTCCGCTAAGGATACGGGATAATGTGGGTATCCCCATTGAATTTGCGCTGGCCGCCGTAGACACACGGTTAAGAGAAGAAGGCATCAGAAGTCAGGTGTCACTGGTCTGCTCAGGAGGAATAAGAAACAGCGCTGATATCATAAAAGCAATTGCCTTGGGTACGGATGCAGTTTATATCGGTCAGGCAGCTTTGATAGCCATAGGATGCCATATGTGTCAAAAATGCTACTCGGGCAAGTGCAACTGGGGAATTGCAACACAAGATCCAAACCTGGTAAAAAGGCTTGATCCCGAAATAGCAGCACAAAGGCTTAAAAATCTGCTCAATGCCTGGGCACATGAAATGAAGGAAATGTTGGGCGGTATGGGGATCAATGCAATTGAAAGCCTTAAGGGAAACAGGCTTATGCTGAGAGGGACAGGATTAACCTCCAGGGAACTTGATATATTGGGTATCAAGGCAGCCGAAGAATAGTACCTGTCAGGTAATCACGTTTTAAACCGGGTATTCCGGTATTACTATAGAAAATGCAAAAAGGGTCTTTCAGTAAAAACAGGTAAAAATAAAGGTTATAGGACTTCTGTATGGATAATACTGCAGCTCAAAAGAAAGTATATGCAAAAGAACCGAGAAAGCAAATAATGCCGGAAGGATGATTAGTATGAAAACAATTGATGCCAGGGGTATACATTACCAGGAGCTGAACGCAGTGATAAAGGATTTGTTCAATGCGGGAAAAAATGAAGTATTAATCAAAAATATCCAAGGCCAAAGGTATATCGGTAATGGAATAAAGGGAAACTACAAAATCGTTATAGAGGGGACACCGGGTAACGATATGGCAGCTTACATGGACGGACCGGTAATAATCATTTACGGAAATGTGCAGGACGCCGTAGCAAATACAATGAATAACGGTGAAGTAATTATCCACGGCAACGCAGGAGATACCCTGGGATATGCAATGAGAGGCGGAGAGGTATATGTAAAAGGCGATGTAGGATACCGTGTGGGTATACACATGAAGGAATACCTGGATAAAAAACCGGTTATCGTAATCGGAGGAAAAGCGGGAGATTTCCTTGGAGAATATATGGCAGGAGGCACAATAGTCTTACTTGGACTTAGTGTATATAATACTCAAAAGATCGTCGGAAGTTATTGCAGTACGGGAATGCATGGAGGCGTAATATACTCCCGCATCCCCATTGACGACTACAAGCTGGGAAAAGAAGTAAAACAGATACAGGCTGATGATAATGATATGAAGTCCATAAGTTCATATGTAAGAAAGTTTTGCAGTTATTTCGGGCTTGGATATGATTCCATCATGGATCGGCGTTTTGTAAAAATCTATCCTTACAATAAAAGGCCTTACAAAAACCTGTATGCTTATTAAAAAAACTAATCACAGGAAATTTTACTGCCCATTAACTGTATAACGCATATACAATAAGCCGGTTTATAATAAGCCGGCTTCTGTTTTGAGCTTATTGTTTCCCTGGACTAGTTCCATAAATCTCTTGGCAGCCGTAGTGAGAGGTTCATTGCGGAGTTTGACTATACCAATGTGCCTTGGCGGTATTTTTTCCTTCAGGTCAATTTCAAACAAACTGCCGTTTTTTATATATTCATCGGCAAAGTCCCTGACAACGCAGGATATTCCTAATCCCCTGCAGGCGAATTGCACTATAAGGTCACTTGTGGCAAGTTCAAATTCCGGTAACAACGATATTGAATACTGAGATAAAAAGTCATCTATATACTGCCTTGTTGTAGTATTTTTTTCCAGTATAACTATTGGATACTCGACAAGCTCCTTTATAGAAACCTGCCGTCCGGCAAGCTGGCTAAACTGGTGATTGGCCACGAAACAGTCCTGGATTTTCATTACTTCAAAAACCTCAATTGCTTCATTACTGTACAGGGGAAGGCTTACCACCCCGAAAGCAATTGCCCCCATCTTCAAAAATTCCACGGTCTCAGGAGAGGG
>LFTM01000023.1 GCA_001513505.1 Clostridiales bacterium DTU092
AAAAGAGGCACAAGAATCAGATAAAAACCTGTAATAAATGCGGCTTTGCCCGCCGTAGTTTCCTCCAAACCCAGCTGCTGCAGTGTTACTCCGGCGAAAAGCATAAGCCCAATTATAATTCCGGCTTTAAATGTTTCAAAAGATTTTTTGTTCTTGGGTTGAGATTTATTTAACTTATTCTTTTTTGTCCTGTAATTTGTAACCAATAATAACGGTATAAGTGATATGGTACCTAACGCAAATCTGATCCCGTTAAAAGTAAAAGAGCCGACATATTTAATGCCTACTCTCTGAGCGATAAAGGCGAACCCCCATATAATTGATGCAAGAAGCAATAATATATTGGATTGGAATACTTTTTTCCTCATTATCGTCATCCTTTACCATATTGTTTGCAATAGCTTATCCAACTCAATTGTAGTTTGGAATTGATTCTTATAAATAAAAAAACCTGAGGCAGACTCAGGGTATTTGTCTCACCTGACAGGTTGAACACCTGATAGATAACCCTATATAGTTTATTATAATCAAAAAAATTTGTCAATCAGTTTAAAAATGGAGGTTATCCGGCTTGACACAGATTTATACATATGGTATGCTTTATATGCTATTTAACCAAATCGTTGGCGAGAGTTATCTGCTTGTGTAAGCAGGTGCTCCATGCCGTAAGACGATGGGGATTGTTTACAATAGAAGATTGAGACTGAGCCCTATTTGTTCTGTTTTCCAGTACAGGTAGGGTTATTTTGTCACGTAGTAGGTGTTAAGTTAATGGCTCAGGAAGGTATAAAGATTATTGCCCAGAATAAAAAAGCCAGACATGATTACTTCATTGAGGAAACTTATGAAGCAGGAATCGTTCTGGTTGGGACCGAAGTGAAGTCAATACGGCTTGGCAAGGTAAACATACGAGACAGCTATGCTTACATTAAGGATGGTGAGGTTTTTCTCCACAACATGCATATAAGCCCTTACGAGAAGGGCAATATATTCAACAGGGATCCGGTAAGGACCCGTAAGCTATTGCTGAATCGTAGGGAGATCAATAAACTCACCGGTTATGTACAGCAGAGAGGATATACCCTTGTCCCTACAAAGGTTTATTTAAAAAGGGGATTGGTTAAGATAGAGCTGGCAGTTGCCAGAGGTAAAAAGACCTATGATAAGCGGGAGAGCATTGCCAGACGGGATGCCCAGAGAGCAATGGAAAGAGTTTTCCGCGAACGCCAGAAGGCATAGAGATATGTATGAACAGCATAGGAGTATAGCCTGACATGATGTGTATGATTTTTAAAAGGTGGGATGTGAGAAACTCAAAACTGGGTTGAGTAAAAGCCATAGACCAAATTGAATATAGTGTAAACCTTGACTTATATGCAAAATATGTGTGTATTTGCATATAATAGTAACATGGGGGCGTATAGGTTTCGACGGGGATAGTCGAGGCGAGAGAAGCGAGCCGCGGACTCCGGGGCCGCGTAAACAACCTGGAATTAAATATAAGTGCAGACGACGCACAATTAGCCTTAGCTGCTTAATATGCAGCTAACGTCCACCCTGTAGTGCCCACGCT
>LFTM01000022.1:0-4273 GCA_001513505.1 Clostridiales bacterium DTU092
AGATGTGTATAAGAGACAGGTTTCAAGCCCTGCTTGCATCATTCGTGAAACCATTTCATCGATAGTCGCATCCGGGTCATCCACAAGCCCTAGCTCCAGCATTCCACGATACTCATCACGAATTGCATCAACTGCTGCAAGTTCATTTTTTACGGGTTCAGCGTCAAATACAAAACCGCTTGTAGGATAAGGAACCATTCGCTGTTTAAATATCTCTTCAAGTTCTATCTGACGGGGATCCGTATCCTCAAGAATTAAATCAAGTTCATTATTGTTCAAACCCCATGCAAAGGAATTCCAAGGATATCGTTCAGCTTCAGGTCCCAGACGGCGGTATTCATTGTCGATATTGATATAGTGCTTACCTTCTATTCCACCTTGTATTAAAAGATATAGCTCCCTGTCATTCTTAAGCAAATCAAGAACCATACCGGCGCGATCAGGGTTTTTTGAAGCAGCTGCTATAGCAAAACAATCATTTACATAGGGCATTGGAAAGACTACTGCATCTTTTGTTAAATCATAATACCCAACCTTTGCTCCTTCAATATTTTCTTCAGCCCGTTTGCCGTGTTTGAAAACAGTAGTATTCCATGCCATATATGCACCCTGACCATTGGCAAATGCATCGTGCTCTGAAACAGTACTTGTTAGTGCATCCTCAGGCCAACATCCTTTATCACAAAGTTCTTTGGCTATTTTTGCAAAATCGCGGAAATATTGCGAATCCCAATACAGGAAAAAATCATCATTAGTCGGTCGTTTACCATTATCGTATACATAAGTATAGTGAGGAATGGTACTTCCCTTTATCAGTCTGATTATCTGGTGTTTCTGATCCCAGATCGTACGCATAGAATTACCACCGCTGGCAGCTATAGCCCATATACCAGACTCAGGGGTTTCCCTTTCAGCAATGACCTCCAGATATTCTACCAGCGAATCCCAGTCGGTCAAAGGCTCCAGCCCATGTTTTTCTCTCAAGTCATCGCGAATTGCAACGATCTCAGCTTCTGCCACCTCATAATTTCTGGGCACTGCATAAATTTTTCCCTCAATTCTAACTTGATCCCATGATTCTGGTGCCTGTGTTGCTTTTGTCTGAGGCATAGCACGCTCCAGAAATTCATCGGTAATCTCCATAAAGGCACCCTTAGCAGCTTCAGTGTAATAGAAGCACCATGATGAAGTATACATAATATCAACATCTTCGCCACCAGCCAAAATAAGACTGTACTTAGTTCCATAGTCTGACCAGGCTAAAAAATGAACATCAAGTTTTGTATTATATCTAGGTTCCAGTATTTTGTTTATTTCCTCAACAACCAAATCCATATCGGGTGGTACATCCCCCAGTACATACATATTTACCGTGTACGGTTGGGATAAATCAATCTGGCTATAGACTCCTGCTCCAGGATCTACAGATTCGGATTCATCCGTTTCTGAACTTTTATCCGAGTCATCAGCAGCCGGTTTCTCATCAGAGGTATCGGGTGCAGCTACATCCTCTTTTCCAGAGCCACATCCGTACAACACCATACTGACAACCATCACCAGGATTAATAACGAAGACAATAAAAATTTAGCTCTTTCCATGTTCTCCCTCCTTTTTATTATTTATATTTTGCGATCGACTGGATCGCATGTAAACAAACTGATATAAACTTAACCTTTGACCGCACCAATGGTTAAGCCTTTTACAAAATAACGCTGCACAAAAGGATAAAGTAAAATAATTGGACCCGTAGTAATTATAGTCATAGCCATCTTCATAGACTCCATGGGTAACTGTCCAACATCAAGACCAGACTTTTCGGCAACCTGTCGCAGAGCATCAACACTGCCCAATACTCTCTGAAGATAATACTGCAAAGTAAACATATTCTCATTTTCTATAAATAGCATACAGTTATACCAGTCATTCCAGTAAGCCAATGCGGTAAACAGGCCAATTGTTGCTATCAATGGTACGGACAGTGGTAGTATCAACCTTATGTATATATAAAAGTCGTTTGCTCCGTCTATTTTGGCGGATTCGGTTATGGCATCGGGGATACTTCGCATGAAAGTTTTTGATATTATCATATTCCAAACTGAAAATATCATAGGAAGTATTAATGCCACCATATTGTTTTTAAAACCTAAATAACGAACACACAGCAAATACCAGGGAACCAGTCCGCCATTAAATAATGTTGTAAAGAAAAAGAAGAATGAAAAATGATTTCGCCACGGAAAATCTCTACGCTGCAAGACATATCCTGTCATAGTAGTGATAAATAGCGCAAGTACTGTACCAATCACCGTTACAAACGTTGTATTGCCATATGCTCGAAGAATACTGACAGGATTTTTAAGGCATAGCATATATCCTTCTATCGAAAATTTACTCGGAAACAGGCTAAACCCATAGCGTATTATTTCTGACTCATCTGTAAATGAACCTACAATAACAAGATAAAAAGGTAATATACAAATAATAGCTACAAAAGATAATAGAATATATCCCAAGACATTAAAAACAACGATATCCATAGATAGAATATGACTATTTCTAGCCAATAAACCACCTTCTCCCATTTAGAATTCTTACATGCTCAATAAAGCGCATAATCCGGTTGCACTCTTTTGACCAAGTAATTGGCAATTGAAATAGTCGCAAAACATACGACCGACTGGAAGAAACCTGCAGCTGCAGACATGCCTATATCAGAACTGGACATCAGAGCTCTAAAAACAAATGTATCAATAATATCAGTAATTGGAAGTAGTTTTGCATTGTTACCAATAAGTTGATAAAAAAGACCAAAATCTCCGCGGAATATACCACCCAAGGCTAAAAGCAACATGATCATAATCGTTGGTATCAAAGAAGGTATGGTTATATGAACTATTTTCTGCCAAATGTTGGCTCCGTCGATGTCAGCTGCCTCATATAACTGTTGATCTATCGCAGTTATAGCAGCCAGATATACAACCGAACCATATCCAACTCCCTTCCATGTTTTCACGGCTACGAGGAGGTAAGGCCATACACCTGGTTCATTATATATATTGATCCTATCGTAACCTAAACTTGTTAATATATTATTCACCACACCTCTTTGGTTGAATATGTTGTACATAATCGCAGCTACAACTACCCAGCTTATAAAATGAGGCAAAAACATGGACGATTGAGTGATTTTCTTAAAATACTTACCACTTATTTCACTTAATATGATGGCGAAACCGATTTGAAATATCATTCCTACAACAATAAAAGCCAGATTATACAATATAGTATTGCGTGTGATTGGCCAGAGTTTGCCGGATATCAATAAAAACCTAAAATTGGTTAATCCTACCCAAGGACTGCCCCATATCCCATCAGCATACCGATAGTTTTTAAAGGCTAAAACAAGTCCTCCCATGGGAATATAGGCAAAAACAATTATATATACAACCGCCGGTAATAACATCAACAATAGCACTTTATTTTCTCTTACTATACGAAAAAAGGGTTTTGACTTGTGTCCCATTTCATCATCCCCCACACTTTTACATACACCTTGTTTGTACTACTAACCATTACAACCCTTGTGTATTCAATATAACATACGGATTTTTGCAAAACTATGGTATTATCTTCTGATTCATAGTAACTTTTTAGGTTTTTTATATGTACATTTTTCTTAGTTCACCACGATATGATACAAACAAAAAACAGGCAGCTACCCTTTTCTAATATGGGCATCTGCTTGTTATATACTATTATATAAATGGTGAACAATCAAAGCAAATTGTCAGTCAAGTTCATAAATACTAAAAAAATAGAAGTACTTAACCTGATAATGCCTTAAACCCCCACGCTATTATTTCAATAAATTTTTTACATGCTGATAATTTATACTTCGCTTGGGTTTGGGAATATCAGATACAATCGCCAGGAGCTTTTGACAGGCTATTCTGACATTTTTCTCAATTATTTCATTGCCACGGGCAGCTGATGCAGCTTTACGGGGATCCTCCCCCCAAACACCTACAGGTACACTTTCTCCTGACAGCTTCTCCATATCGACAAGCTCCGGTCTGAGAGCCATAACGAGTGAGGTTTCATTTGCAGCAGCATGATCGGTCTGTATTCCATCCGGTCCTGTATAACCAAGCTCCCAGAGGGTATATGTATCCAGTCCAAACTTATCTTTAAAGATTTGCTTTCTGTCGGAAAACACCATTGTAGATGGACCGTGACCGTGCCCAACGACCACTTTAAAACCTGCGCGGGAAA
>LFTM01000022.1:4310-4629 GCA_001513505.1 Clostridiales bacterium DTU092
CTCTTTCTCCATATAGTAGGCACTGCCTTCCAACTGCTGAGGTTTTCCCTCTTGAAAGCTTATATAATCCATTCCGTGATAATAAGCATCATCCTTGTTTGCTACATTGTCGGGACCAAGAAACAACATTGGAAGAACAATTCCCCCAATTTCATGAGCAATCCGCTTAAAGACACCTTTGGATTGTAAGCCATCTGCCCCTAACGGCAGATGAAGTCCATGCCACTCTAAGGTTCCCAGCGGTAGATAGGCCACCGTAAATGCATTAATCCTTTCTATAAATTCATCGGGCAGTAACTCCTCATACAATACTTTTTCA
>LFTM01000202.1 GCA_001513505.1 Clostridiales bacterium DTU092
TGTCTGGCTGGCTGCTGTTTAACAACCGAGGCAATTTACACACTATTTTGGACTTGACTATAAACGGGTGGGAGAAAACAAACAAATAATTTTATATTACGTACTCATATATTGAAATACAGGAAAAGCCAATAGATAAAGATAATATTATTAAAGAATAAAAGACTATTATAAAGGAGGTAAACATATGAAGATCATGGTATTTTTGGCCAATGGTTTTGAAGAAGTGGAAGCTCTTACCGTGGTGGACTATTTAAGGAGAGTGGATATAACGGTGGATACGGTATCCATCACTCAAAACCGGGAGGTTAAGGGTTCGCATGATATCCCGGTAATAGCCGATAAGACTATTGACCAAATTGACAGCACTGACTCCTATGAAGGAGTGGTTATTCCGGGCGGGATGCCGGGGGCTACAAATCTCAGAGACAACCCCAGGGTAATTGAAATTGTAAAGGATATGGATAAGAATAATAAACTGGCAGCTGCTATATGTGCCGGACCTATAGTTCTGAAACAAGCAGGTGTGATAGAGGGCAGGAAGATTACATCCTATCCGGGATTTGAAAACCAGCTGTCCGGTGGCATATATCAGGAACAGGGCGTAGTCAGGGACGGAAATATCATTACTGCAAGGGGTCCTGCTTTGGCTGTGGACTTTGCTTTGGCTATAATAGAATATTTTCTCGGGAAAGAGAAGGCTGACGAGTTAAAGAAGCGAATATTGTATAAGAATTAAATATCAATGCTTACTGATGTGAGACAGGTTTTTCCTCCCATAGAGAACGGTATTTTAAAGGCGGTGGTGGTCATAAGGTTTCCTGAGGATATTTTCTACGGGATAAAGGACAAGAGAATAATAGACGTGATGCAGTCATTACCCAGGGAGGCATTTGTTCCCGACAATCTGAAAACCAGTGCCTATGTTGATGGCGCATTGCCGATAGGGTTTGATCAGACCATATCTCAGCCATCGCTGGTTGCTTATATGACCCAGCTCCTTGAATTGACGGGAAAAGAAAAGGTGTTGGAGATAGGTACCGGTTCTGGCTATCAGACCGCTATATTGGCAAAGCTGGCCGATCGAGTATACACTATAGAAATAGTTAAGGAACTTCATGAAAAATCAAAACAAACTTTAGAATCATTGGGAATCATAAACGTAGAATACAAGCTGGGCAGCGGATATGATGGATGGGAAGAGTATGCCCCCTTCGACAGAATAATGGTGACCGCTGCTCCTCCTCAAATCCCTCCTAAATTAATTGAGCAGTTAAAAGAAAATGGGCGAATGGTGGTACCGGTAGGACCACAAAATCAAACTCAAATACTCAAGCTTATAGTAAAAACACGAGATGGTATTATTGAAAAGGATACCCATTATGTGAGATTTGTTCCCATGGTTGAATAAATATTTATCAATATAGAAAGGGGTCCGGTTTCATGAGCAAATATAAGATTATAGCTTATCTGGCCGATTGGGCTGACTGGAGTGTGCAGGATATAGACGCTAAAAAGCTTACCCACATTAACTATGCATTTGCCACCATAGAAGAAGGAAAAGTGGTGCCAAAGGTATTAAATCAGAAACTGGGGAAAATTCATCTGTTAAAGGAGATAAAGGCTAAAAATCCCCATTTAAAGACCTTAATCTCTATTGGCGGATGGGGAGCGGACGGTTTTTCCGATGCTGCTTTAACCGATGAATCCAGAACTTTGTTTGCTGATACTGCCGTTGAATTTATGAAGGAATACGGTTTTGACGGCGTGGATATAGACTGGGAATATCCCTGTTCATCAGCGGCAGGTATAGTGTCGAGGCCCGAGGATAAACAAAACTTTACTCTTCTGCTGAAAAAGACCCGTGAAAAATTGGATGAAGAAGGTAAACGGGACAATAAACACTACCTTCTTACCATAGCTGCAGGTGCAGGACAATATTTCATTGATGGTACCGAAATGGATCTGGTCCAGCATTATTTGGATTTTATCAACCTTATGACCTATGATTTTGCTACAGGAGTGGACAAAGTAACGGGACATCACACAAACTTATATGAATCCCGGATTTGTCCCGGACACAGCAGCGAAAAAGCGGTTAATCTCTTTATGGCTCAGGGTATACCTGCATCAAAGCTGATACTGGGGGTGGCTTTTTACGGCAGAGCCTGGTCGGGGGTGGACAGTAAAAACAATGGTCTTGGCCAACCCGGCACCCCGGGAGTGAAGAACATTAGCACTTCTTATGCCAATATATCTGCAAACCTGGTCAACAAAAACGGATTTACAAGATACTGGGACGGGGACGCAAAGGCGCCTTATCTGTACAACGGAGATATCTTTATAACTTATGATGATGAAGAATCTGTAGGATATAAGGTGGACTACATAAAGAAAACCGGTCTCGGCGGCGCAATGTTTTGGGAGTATTCCTCCGATAAGACAGGTGCTCTGCTGGGAGTGCTGTATGAAGGATTAAAGGGTGAGTAGTTGAATCCAGTTCATCAGATGGATCTTTAACATGATTGGTCTGACGGGTTCTCCTTATTTTTACTTTAAGATATATAAAAAAGCCGATACTAATAAAACTGATGCGATCTCCAGTGCAACCGGAATATTGTACGGAGCGGAGCATCGCTTATTTTTTACCGGAATAAATATACATATATTGTTCATCGCTAAGGGGGCAGCAATGCAATTATCACACATACAAAAGGATCTGGAGAAGAGGGTTAAGGGGTTAGCCATGCAAATGTTTGGCTGGAAGATGGATAAACCGGTTGTGATTAGCGGCAGGATGAAAAGGACGCTGGGTCAATATGTCTGGAAAATAAACCACGAGACAAAGAAACCGGCGTTAGTAAAGTTTCAATTTGCAGCCAAGTTGTTTACTGGCGGATACAAAGAGGAAGACATAGACTGGGTTATTAAACATGAGTTAATTCATTGGTATACAGATATAACAGAAGGGAAGCCATGCCATCACAATAAGGTATGGAAAGCTAACTGCAAAAAATTTGGAGTGCCGTACAACCGCTCAATTAATCCGGAAGATTCGGAAACCGAAAGGGATTATAGATGGCAGTATCAGTGTTCCAATCCAGGCTGTGGTCTTATATTTAAAAGGTATAGAAGAATACCAAAAAACTATGTATGCGGTAAGTGCAGGTCGAGGCTCAAGGAATATTTTCTTAATCCAGATCAGTTTGTACTAACAACAGAACAGAACCAAGTATAATAATAAAAAAATCCTGGAGGATATTATGAGAATAGAAAAAAGCAAAATCCTGTGGGGAATTGGTTCGGTAGCATGTCTTGGTATTTCATACTGGCTGTGCAGATTTGTGTTTTATGAAATGCATAGAATGAAACAATGGTCGAATGTTTTGGCTATAGTCGGTTTGATTATCATCGTTATTGCATCCGTATATGAGAAGCGGAAGCTTTCTGTAGCCACTGTTATAGGTTATATTGGCGGTTTTGCGCTTGCCATGGTATTCCGTACTGAGGGGTTGGATCCGGGAGGAGGAAGCACAAATAATGCCTGGATAATTTGGGGTTGCGTGTTTATCCTTGCAGTAATAGCAGGACTGTATATGGATAAGGGCAGCCGGATTGTTAGTTTTGTTTGTACATTAATAGTTTTAGCCAGACTGGTAACAATTCTTTTTATGGAATTATTTAAGCAATTTACAGCGTTGTCAGTATTTGTTCCGGTTCTAATAATCATAGGATTAGCATTGTTTTTTCCCCGCATAAAGAATGAAGCTGAAAAAAGAAACAATCTTTCATAAAATTTTTCAAAATATAAAACCAAATTTTAAAATGCTGTATCTATATAGTAAAAAGATACGGAAACAAAAAAGTATTAGGATGTAGTATTGAAAGGAGTATGGGGAAAATGAGGAAATCCAGATTTGCAAGCGTTTGTTTATATGTATCTTTGATTACTTTAGTAATTAATATTCTCCTGATTATTGTAATGTTTATAACAAGTTATAATGCAAGATTTATATCACGTATATATCAACCTTTAGTGTATTTGCACATAGCAATCTTTATTGCAAGCATTGTGTCTATAATAAGAGTGGCGGCTTCAAAAAAACAATTAAAGGGAATGGCAAAATCAATTGTCGGAATGGTATTATCAATAGTAATGATAGTGGCGGTGTATGTACAAGGAGTGTTTGCCGAACTTGTAATTTCTTCAGAGGATGCGCTTATTAAAGCCATGTTTTTGACTGAAGGACAGCTGGCAACCACAGATGGCAACGTACCCAAATATGCAGAGAAGGATTTTGATGTAGTAGCAGTTGCTAAATATTACAATGAAGATGGTACGGGGAAAAAAGTTGGTTATATAGACAAAACAGGGGATCTGGTTATTGAGGCAAAGTTTGAGGATGCTAAGGATTTTTATGAAGGACTTGCTCCTGCTAAATTAAACGGAAAATGGGGATATATTGATAAAACAGGCGAATTTGTCATACTACCCCGGTTTGATAATGCCGACATTTTTTCATCAGGGGCAGCTCTTGTAGAGGTAGATGGCCAACTCGGATTTATAGATAAAAATGGGGATTATATTTATGAGCCTGTTCTTGAAAAAGCAGTAAGATTTCGTGAAGGTTTAGCCCCTGTTCACGTGCCCGGTACTACTGATGTAGGTTTTATCGACACAACGGGAAAATTTGTAATAGAACCAATCTATTTAGGTGTAAACTACTTTTCAGAAGGCCTGGCATTTGTTTTAGTTGATTTGGATGAGCAAATAATCGGCCTGGTAGACAGGGAGGGGAACTATAAGCAGCTTACCGATATAGGAATAAGTAGCGGTTATTTCTTTAGCGAAGGCTTACTTGCGGCCAGCAAACCAAGCGAAGGAATGGGTTATATAGATAAAACCGGTGAGTTTGTAATTGATCCGGTGTATTTTAGTGCCGATAGATTTTCTGAAGGCCTGGCAGCTGTAGGTGTTGAATTATTTAAAAAAGGCTATATTGATAAAAACGGTAACATGGTCATTGAACCCGTATTCCATGATTGTGAACCTTTTTCAGAAGGCCTGGCATTAGTAGAAATCAAAGATGATTCCGGAGAGAGGTTCTATGGATATATTGATAAGACGGGTAATTTTGTAATAGAACCAAAATTTGCTAATGCAAGGAGTTTCTCGGAGGGCTTGGCACTGGTCAGAGAATATGATAAAGGATATGGATTTATAGATAAAACGGGGAATTATGTAATAGAACCTGAGGAAGATGTAGAATACGGCAGATTTCATAAAGTGGACGGAGTTTATAATGATGCAAAAGCTGATACCCTTGAAAGGAAGGATATTTATAAATGAAGCTTTGTATAATGTAGTTTTATTGACAGATAAAAAAGACTTGTTGCGGCAAGTCTTTTTTTATTTTGAGTGGGTACAGATATACAATTTCTTGTCAGCTACGATTAAACGCAAACAATGCTTCTATGATTGTTGAATATTTTGTAATTTTCTCTTAAACTATATAGTATGAATATCCCTTCCGAACAATAAATTGTATTCTTGTGAACTTTCCCAAAGTGTAATAGAATGAATGGTCAATAGCCATTATAGATATGGGATAACCAGAACCGTGGATCAATTTTAAAAAAGTTTATTATATAAATATAAGGGGGGTTCAGCATGTCAAAAGTATTCCCAAAAGAAGAATTAAATTCTTATGGAAACTTTCGTACATATGACGGTTCTATGCGAGAGGTAGCTTTTTTACTTGGAGGGATTGGAACCGGCAACGTTTCCATAGGCGCGAGAGGCGAATTGAGGGACTGGGAAATTTTCAATACACCCGACAAAGGTAATTTTCTGCCCTACTCTTTTTTCGCTATTTGGGTTAAGGAAGAAGGAAAGGATCCTGTAACAAAGGTGTTGGAGGGCCGTATTAGTCCGCCTTACTCCGACTCCCATGGACTTAGTCCCGCTCAGGTTTCGGGAATGCCCAGGTTTGAAAAGTCCCGGCTTCGGGGGGAGTATCCCTTCGTTTGGGTAAAACTTCAGGATGAGAGTATGCCCGTTGAGGTTTGTTTGGAAGCTTTTACACCTTTTATTCCTTTAAATCCGGAAGATTCAGGGATTCCCTGCGCTGTGCTGAAATACAAGGTAAAGAATCTGACCGATAAACCTGTTGACGTATCCATCGCCGGCTCTATGATGAATCCTTCTGGTTTCAGCGGTTTTGGGAAATTTGGTAATCCAAACTGGGATTTTATGAAGGGAAACACAAATGAATACAGACAGGAGAAAGGGTTCTCCGGTATTTATTTCTATGGAACACAACTTGACAAGAATCACCTCCGGTACGGAAATCTGTCACTTTCGACTACTGCTCCCAACGTAACGGTGAAGCCAAACTGGTATGCAGGCGACTGGTTAGATGGTTTTCAGGATATGTGGGACGACTTTTCCGATGACGGCAGATTTGAGTTTGAAAGCGACACCGGCTTTCCTCCATCCAAGAATCCCTGCAGATTTGGCAGCTTAGGTGCTTATGATACTATTGATGCTCAAGGGGAAAAGGAATTCTTGTTCTTGCTCACCTGGTATTTCCCCAATCGTCTCAACAGCTGGGAGCAGGAATGCTGCGGACCTACCTGTGATTGCCAAATTACGAGAAACCACTATGCTGTGATATTTGAAGATGCCTGGCATGTAGCCAAATATACTATGGACAACTATGACAGGCTTTATAAAGCCACCGCTGATTTTCATAATGCGTTGTTTAACAGCACACTTCCTGACTATGTAATCGATGCGGTTTCCAGCAATATAACCGTTTTGCGCAGTACGACCTGTTTTTGGTTGGAAAATGGCAAGTTCTTTGGCTGGGAAGGCTGTTTCGAGGGTGCCGGCTGCTGTGAGGGTAACTGTACCCATGTATGGAATTATGCCCAGACCATGGCGTTTTTGTTCCCGTCACTGGAGAGGGATTTCAGGCTTACCGAGTTCAATGTGGAAACGGATCCCGATGGAAGAATGGCATTCAGAACAATGAGGCTTTTTGGCGGTGAGCATGATCATTACCCGGCTGCCGATGGACAGATGGGATGTATTATCCGTCTGTACCGGGATTGGAAGCTAAGCGGTGATACCGAATTTTTGAAACAGGTATGGGATAATGCAAAGAAGGCTCTGGAATTTGCATTTACCTATTGGGATTCGGACGGAGATTTTGTACTGGACAGCCAGCAGCACAATACCTATGATATTGAGTTCTATGGACCTAACAGTCTGGTGAACTCCATGTTTTTCGGAGCATTGAAAGCCGGTGCTGAGATGGCGGAAGCCCTTGGAGATACCGAAAGTGCTGAAAAATACAGAAAGGCTTTGGAGCTTGGGTCAGCCAGAATGGATGAAATGCTGTGGAATGGTGAGTACTATATTCAGGCTTTGGACAATGTTAATCAGTACAAGTACCAATATGGAAAAGGATGTCTGTCGGATCAGATTCTGGGTCAGATGCTTTCCCATGTGGCCGGACTGGGCTATGTATTGCCTGAGGACCATGTTAAGAAGGCAGTACATTCGATTTTCAAATACAACTTCTTCGAAGACTTCCACAATCACTGCAACACCCAGCGCACCTATGCATTAAACGACGAAAAAGGTCTGGTGCTTTGTTCCTGGCCCTATGGCGGAAGACCCAAATTCCCCTTCGTCTATTCAGATGAAGTATGGCCGGGTATCGAATACCAGGTTGCTGCTCATCTTATCTATGAAGGTTTTGTGGACGAAGGTTTAACAATAGTGAAAGCGGTCAGAGACAGGCACGATGGAATCAGAAGAAATCCCTGGAATGAAGTGGAATGCGGCAATCATTATGCAAGATCAATGGCCAGCTGGGCTCTTATTCCAGCCCTGAGCGGATTTAAGTTTGATCTTGTAAAAGGCGAGATTTCTTTTGACCCCGTAATCAATAAGGATGACTTTTCCTGTTTCTTCAGTTGTGGAAAGGCATGGGGCATATACTCACAAAAACGTGACAAGGCTACCGGCAAGCTTGAAACAGATGTAAAAGTCCTGTATGGAAGCCTGGATGGGATAAAAGTGAAATCGAGAAGCAGTGATTCAGGTGAAGAATGTGTTTAAAGCGGGGAAATCTATCTTTGCCAATATTTTGGTAGCATTTTTAATTGTGGTAATACCGGTATATGCTGCAGGATTTGTAGTATACAACTGGGCTATTACCCAGCTTAGGAATGAGCTTATATCCTCGCAAAACACTCAAACCGTTTATTACCTGGACAGATTTCGTTCGGAAATCGAGAACGTAATAAAGCAACAATCGACTCTGTTAACGGATAAGGACATTGTAAGGCTGTCAGCTTTTAGTGATGCCGATACCGGTATAGAGGGCGTCTTTGCAGTCAACCGGGTGCAAACCCGGTTGACTGCAATACTAGATAGCTGCGATATGTTAAGCAACGTATCCGTGCATTTGATAAATATCGGCAGAAGCATTCATGCCCTTGGAAGTATTTCCAGCATATCTATGGAGCATTATGATGAGATAATCAGAATAGCCCATGAGGGAGGCGGGCAGCTTCTGTTCAACGGACAAATACCCATATCCATTGTAACATCTCCTCAGCAATATACAGAGAACACATCATACCCTTCCTATATAATTGAAGCAGAGTATTCACCGTCAAGGATAAAAAATGCTATTAATATGCTGAAAGGTGAATCCAACGGAGGGGTGGCTCTTATAAACAGGAAAACGTCAGAGCCCATCGTTGGTGCCGGAGACGGGGAAGCTGTTGCGTATTTTATATCACATCCGGTATTTAGCAGTAATGAAAGCATGTATAAATCAGCCGGTGCCGTTACAGAAACGGTGAAATACCGTGACAGCGAATATATAGTAACGGTTTATCATGATGAGCATACCGGCATGAGTCTTGTTAACTATACATCGGCACAGGAGATTTACAGACCGCTAAGCAGATNNGGAATGAGTCTTGTAAACTATACATCAGCAGAGGAGATTTATAGGCCCCTTAGCAGATATAAACCTTACTTTTGGATGTTCACCCTGCTTACGGTTATACTGGCTTTGCTGTTTCTTCTTATTATAAATAGTCAGATAAAGAAACCTTTAATCAGGCTTGTCGATGCGTTTCGCGAAGTGGAATCAGGAAATTTCAGCAATAAAATATATTATCCCAATGATAATGAATTCAAATATCTCTATTCATCCTTCAATTCTATGCTTGACCGAATCAGCAGCCTGATTGATCAGGTTTACAGGCAAAAAATTCTGTATCAGGAGTCAGAACTAAAGCAGCTCCAATCACAAATCAATCCCCATTTTCTTTACAATAGTTATTTTGTACTCTATGATATGGCGATAAATGAAGATTACGAAAACCTTGCGGAATTCGCCAGGCACATGGGAACTTATTTTCAATATATTACAAGGAGCTCAAGTCATGTATCGAGACTGTATGATGAGGTGGAACATGCAAGGATATATGCCAATTTTCAGGCCCATCGTTTTCGAAACCGTATAGCAATGGAATTTGACCAGCTTCCGGAAGAATTGCATGATTATCCTGTACCAAAGGTAATACTTCAGCCGGTAATCGAAAATGCCTTTGAACATGGGTTTAAGAATACCATAGAAAACGGTATGCTGAGAATTCATTTTGAGACTGGCAACCGCTTTGTAAACATTATAGTAGAAGATAACGGGGGCGATCTGAGTGATGAGGACATTCAAAGGCTGAAAGACCAGCTGGTTGTGGATGAGAGCGATATGGAATGTACCGGACTTGTAAATATACATAGAAGGCTGGTTTTAAGCCTGGGTAAGGAAAGCGGTGTGTTTGTTTCCCGCAGCGATCTGGGCGGGCTGAAGGTTGTGTTAAAGCTGGCGTTAATTGATTAGACAGGGATGGATAAGGAAAAAAAGGGGGCTGTGAGGGTTAGATATGTACAGATTGCTTATTGTGGATGATGAACCCGATATTGTGGAAGGGCTTTACAACGCATTTTATGATTACGAAGGTCTGGATCTGGACATATTCAAAGCGTATTCCGCCTATGATGCCATAAAAATACTTAACTCGGAAAGGATTGACATCGTACTGAGCGATATCCGTATGCCGGGAATGGACGGGCTTGAAATGACCCGGTTGGTAAAAGAGCGGTGGCCCAAGTGTCAGGTGATATTCTTAAGCGGTCATCCGGAATTCGCTTATATATATGAAGCCAATCAGCTGGATGCTGTTAACTATATACTGAAAACCGAGGGATATGAAAAAATTGCCGAAAGCCTGCACAGTGCAGTGGACAGGATACAAAAGGAAGCTAAACTTAGTCAACCCCACAGATCCGGTTTGGAATTCTCTCACAAGTTTATAGATTTTATTCTTGAGTCCCAAACGGTGAATCAGGAAGAACTTGAACAGATTTTATCAAATATGAATATACCAATGGATCCTAGTGATCCAGTTTACATGATGTTGGGGCGTTTATCCGGCAAAAGTGATATGCACTTCAAAGAACGGTCGAAATTGTATTCTGTACTGGACGGGATGACCGGCAGATATATCCTGCCCCGCTACAATGTAATTTTGGATGAGCGTGAGATGAATACTCTTGTAATGATCCTGCAGCCCCATGACAGCCATCCGGGCCAGGCTATTGATAAGGAGCTTCCGAGCCCGATAACTGAAATTAAGGGACTGGCGGAGATGATGCAGAACGGGTTTTTTGAGGAATCCGGTTCTGTCCTTTCCTTTATCATTTACGGTGAACCCGTATATATGAAAGATTTAGGATATTATTACCGGTGCATTTTGAGTATGTTTGGTGTGTATGAAGCCCATGGAATGGAACTTATTGTAGTAGATAAGGATACGATGTCTTCCTCCGATACCAGCACGATGCAGTATTCCATGAATTCAAGCCATGCAATAAAACTGGTAAAAGAATATATCGCGCAAAACCTGGGCCGGCCTATTTCCTTAACCAGCCTGGCAAATGAGGTAAATTATAATGCGTCATATCTGTCCAGGCTTTTCAAAAGCAGCACGGGCATGAATCTGACTAGTTACATTACAGCTATGAGAATGGAAAAAGCCAGGGAGCTGTTGCTGAACACAAATAAGAAAATAGCTGAAATTGCTCAAGAGCTTTGTTTTGCTTCTCCTTCCTATTTTAACCAGGCATTCAAAAAACATACCGGTATGACTCCGATGGAATTTCGGACAAAAGGTGGATAATAGGAATATCAAACATGTAAAAATAAATAAACATATGTAAAAACTCTTATATAGAACCCATTCCCGGGTTTTGTTATAATGAAGGTAAACATAACGGGAGTGGGGGTTTATGGGATCCATTTATCTTCATGAATATCAACCAAAACATAAGCTTAAGACGGAATCCCACAGTATAGCCAGGTCTAAATTTCCTGCCATCGACTTTCACGGTCATTTCGCAGATTTTTATTGTGGGTTGTACGCAGAGAGCGGTCAGTGGGTTAAACCTGATATTGACAGGGTTGTGGATACATTTCGCCAACATGGAATAATAAGGGTGGTCAACCTGGATGGGTTTTGGGACGGTTTCTTTGGCTTGACTTTGGAAGAAATATTTGCTGCCTTTGAAAGGCATCGGGACTTTTTCATAACTTTCGTTTCTGTCAATACCAATCTGGTAAACGAGCCAAATTTTGAAAAGCACGTCAGAGAACATTTAATAAAGGCCCGTGATATGGGGGCAAAGGGTATAAAACTCTTTAAGCACGTCAGTTTGATGGTCGAGAAAGCACCGGGGGTATATGTGCCCGGAAGAAATATACGAATAGACGACAAAAGACTGGATGTTATATGGGATACCGCCAGTGAGTTAAAAATGCCGGTTCTGGCTCATATTGCCGATCCGGAAGCGTTTTTTGATCCGGTGGATCAATATAATGAGCGGTATCTGGAGTTAAAGGCACATCCGGAATGGTCCTATTACAATACCGGGACCTATACATTTCAGGAACTGATGGAGGCTCAGCAGAACCTTCTTGCCAACAATCCCGATACTACCTTTATCATTGCTCATGTAGGCTCCAATAGTGAAAATTTGAAATTTGTAAGTGAATGTCTGGATAAATATCCAAACATGTATATAGACATAGCTGCCAGAATCGATGAATTAGGTCGCCAACCCTATTCATCCCGGAAATTCTTTATCAGGTATCAGGATCGCATTTTATTTGGTACCGATGTTTATACCCATAATCTTAGCTATCAGTATGAACCGTATTTTCGCTTTTTGGAGACCTGGGATGAATATATATCCGGCGGTATGTGGCCTATATACGGGATTGGGCTGGAGGATTCCATACTCAAAAAAATATATCATGATAATGCTGTTAAATTAATTGGAGATATTTAGTGCAAAGGGTGAGAATTAAAATGGAGATCATTGTCCGGAATAAAAGAATAGATGATATCCCCCTGCTGGAGGTGTTCAGAAGGGATCATAATTCAAAAAAACCAATGATTATTCTCTATCACGGATATCTGGGAAGAAAGGAATCTGTCCTGCTTCAGGCATACCTGTTTGCAACCAACGGATTTTTTGTGGTTGTCCCCGATGCATACGGACACGGTGAAAGAAGCAGCGGACAAATTGTAAATCTGTTTACCAGCATTACTGAAAGTGTGTCTGAGATAAACAAAATGATAGATCACTACAGGGACAGCCGGGAAGCCGATTATACAAGAGTGGGCCTTGCCGGCTACTCTATGGGAGGGTGCATAACTTTCTCCTATCTTACGTTAAAGGACAAAAGAATAAAGGCGGCGGTACCGGTTATCAGTACGCCGGACTGGGTGTCGATAATAGAGAATTTAAGAACCGGGGAATTGCTGGCAGAGTTTAAAGCTCAGGGTATAATAAAACATGAATCGGAGGTAGAAGAATATCTAAAAGTTGCAAAGGAGATCCAGCCTATAAATCACTATGAGGCTATGACGGATACTCCATTACTGATGTTATGTGGTGAGAAGGATAACGTGACCCCTCCGGCAGGGGTGAAAAGGCTTTATGAAATGCTAAGTTCGGTTTTCTTTGATAAAAACGCACTTAAGTATTCCATATATCCCGAGGTGGGACACGGGGATACATTGGAAATGAACCTTGAACTTTGTGAATGGATGAAGCGATTCGTCTGATATGAAAAGGGGGATAAATGTATGTCCACTTATAAAAAGCCCATAGTTATTATATTGTTAATTGGGTTGTTGTTTTTTACCTATGGCTGTAAAAGCAGCAGTACGGAGGATACTGATAATACTGAACCCGCAGCCGGGTATGATGTCACAGCTGAAGGAAAATACAGCCCGGCCATTAATCTTGTTTCTGTGAAATCCGTAGATGCGACAGTAAAATTTCTGGAAGGAGAAGATATACACGATAACATCTGGACCCGCACATATGCCGAAAAACTGGGTATTAATCTGTCCTATATGTGGGTGGTGGATCATTCCCAGTATCAGCAGAAACTGACTGCCACCGTTATGTCGGGTGATATACCGGATGTATTTGTCTGCGATTCTCTGCTTTTTAAAATGTTGTACGACAGTGATCTGATAGAGGATATCAGTGAAATATACGAAACCCATGCTTCGGAGACGACTAAGATGGTGCTGGAACAGGATGAACTGGCACTACCCTGTACCACCATTGACGGCAAGCTTATGGGGGTCCCCATAACCGATGCGTCTATAGCCGGCGCACCTCTTTTATGGATACGCCAGGACTGGATGCAGAAGCTGAATATTGATCCCCCTGAATCCATGCAGGATCTTATGGAAATCTCCAGAAGGTTTGTGGAGGAGGATCCGGATGGAAACGGTGTAAAAGATACCATCGGACTGGCCGTTTCCAAAGAGCTTTGGGGTGCTTATGCCGGCCTTCAGGGATTTTTCAACGGTTTTCATGCATATCCCCGGATTTGGTATGAAAAGGACGGAGAATTGGTGTATGGTACAATACAGCCGGAGTCCAAACAGGCCCTGGCTGCTCTGCAGGAAATGTATAAAAACGGACATATTGATAAGGAATTTGGTGTAAAGGACAGCAATAAAGTAGCTGAAACCATTGCAAATAACAAATGCGGTATAGAATTTGGAGTATGGTGGAATCCTTACAGTCCTTTATACCTTAGCCAGGCAAATTATCCCGATGCGTACTGGCAGGCTTATCCCATTCCTTCTATTGATGATACACCTGCAAAAAGCCAGTATTCCGCAGCCGTTGGCGGCATTATCGTTGTACGAAAGGGCTATCCTTATCCCGAGGCAGTTTTTAAGATGCTGAACTTCTGGTGTGATAATATCCTGTTCAGCAATGACAAGGAGTTAAGGGAAACCTACCTTGGCTCACTGGATAACCCTGATGTGGTGAAATATAAGTATACCGATTTTCATCTGTGGGAACCCAATGCCATACTGAGAACGTATGAGAATGTGAAAAAAGCATTGGCAACCCGGAATACCGATGGTTTAAACCATGATGAATGGCAGAGATATCAGATTATATCAGCATATTTTGACCAGGGGATTAAAGAGGCCTGGGTGGAGGTTGCAACTTACGGAGATAACGGCTCGGTCAGCATCTTAAAAGATATTGCCCAGGGTGGCGGAATGGTTAATCGGTTCTATGGGGCTCCTACCAAGGTTATGTCAGAAAAGATGGCAGCCCTTCATACCAAGGAGGATGAAATGATAATAAGAATTATCATGGGAGAACCATTGGAGAGCTTTGATGCTTTTGTCGAGGAATGGTATAAGTTGGGAGGAGAGGAAATCACCAAGGAGGTCAATGACTGGTGGGGGAATTAGATCCGAAAGGAGCAGGGGCTGCAATGAAATCTGCAATGAGATCAAGGAAAGTTCAGCAGCTAAAACGTGAAATTCCTCTGTATATAATGCTTATGCCTGCTGTGGTTATTCTGCTGGTATATGCCTATGGGCCGATGATCGGCAATGTGATCGCTTTCCAAAGGTTTTTACCGGGGAGGGGGTTATTCGGCTCCGAATTCATAGGTCTGGAGAATTTTATATACGTTTTTAAAATGCCCAACATATGGAGCGTTATATATAATACGGTGTTTATATCCAGTATGAAGATCGTATTGGGAATTATAGTACCGGTGACGGTGGCCCTTATGCTGAACGAAGTGCATCATAATGCCTTTAAGCGTACCGTACAGACAATTATTTATCTGCCCTATTTCCTGTCCTGGGTTATACTGTCCGGTATTATAATAACCATACTTTCTCCTTCTGACGGTATAGTTAATCACCTGCTGGGATATCTGGGAATTGAGCCCATATTCTTTTTGGGAGACGAAAGGATATTCCCCTATACTATTGTAGTTACCGATATATGGAAGAATTTTGGCTTTGGTACCATTGTTTACCTGACAGCGTTAACGTCTATCGATCCAAACCTGTATGAGGCATCTTTGATAGATGGAGCCAATCGTTGGCAGCAGACCATTCATATTACCCTGCCCGGGATATCCACTACCATTATCCTGCTGTCGGTAATCAGTGTAGGTAACATTCTCAATGCAGGTTTTGAACAGATTTTTAACCTGTACAGCCCAATGGTATATAGTACGGGAGATATTCTGGATACCCTTGTTTACCGCATGGGCATTCAGAATTACCAGTTTGGAGTGGCTACAGCCATAGGACTGATAAAATCAGTAGTTGCAACTGTCTTCATAGTCGTATCCAATAGGGCGGCTGAGAAGATAGGAGGATACAGAGTTTTTTGAGGAGGTTACAACTTGAAGTTCAAAAAAAGTCCGGGTTATATTTTATTTTTGATAATAAATTATGGGGTGCTGTTTTTCCTGGCGGCCACTTGTTTTTTCCCGATCCTGCATGTACTGGCGCTTTCCATGTCATCCAGCGCGGCTGCATCCAGCGGTCGGGTGCTGATTCTGCCGGTGGAATTTAACCTGCAGTCTTACCGCTATGTTGTGGAAAACAATGCATTTTTAAAAGCATTTGCGGTATCGGTGAAAAGAGTGGCGTTGGGTGTACCCATTAACATGTTTCTGACGGTTTTATCGGCTTATCCTTTGTCACGCAGAAAAGAACAGTTTCGGATGAAAACATTCTTTACCTGGTTTTTCCTGTTTACAATCCTGTTCAGCGGAGGAATGATACCCTGGTATATGGTAATTAAAGAGACGGGACTTCTGGACACCATTTGGGCTTTGACGATACCGGGAGCGGTTCCGGTCTTTAACGTTATACTCCTGGTAAACTACTTCAGGAGTATTCCCGCGGAATTGGAGGAAGCGGCATATATGGACGGTGCCAGCCATTGGTGTATCTTATGGAAGATATTTCTGCCCATATCCATTCCTACTTTGGCCACTGTCCTGTTATTTTCCCTGCTTTCTCACTGGAATTCATGGTTTGACGGTTTGATTCTGATGAACAACCCGGATAAATATCCCCTGCAAAGCTATATGCAGACCATAGTAATCAGCAGAGATCCAACTACCCTGACGGAGCGGGATTTGGACTTATTAAAAATAATAAGCGACAAAACCACAAAATCCGCACAGCTGTTTATAGCTATGATACCAATCATATGCGTTTATCCCTTTTTACAAAAGTATTTTACGACAGGTCTGATAGTCGGCGGAATAAAAGGATAGGTGATAGAATGATAAATCATGATTTTTTCAGAGTACCTGAAGGTGTGCATACCAGGTGGGCAAGTCCTGAAAACGTGTGGGGAAGAAAAGGGGGCGGAGGCAGGAGTTCCTTTGGCAGGAAAGGATCTCCCTACCTCTTTATACGGCCAGGTGAAGCATTGACCATAGCGGAGGTCAAAAACAATAGCGGAATAATTCATCGTATCTGGATGACCATCCATGGTCTGTGCCCCAGGCTGCTTAAACAGCTTCGCCTGGAGATCTACTGGGATGGAGCAAACCGGCCTGCTGTCAACGTCCCTTTGGGCGACTTTTTCGGTATGGGTCTTGGCAGGATGACTGCTTTTGAAAATGCATGCTTTTCCAGCCCCGAAGGCCGTTCGATGAACTGCCATATTCCCATGCCATTTAAAAAAGGGATGAAGATAAGGGTGGTCAACGATGGTTTCACTACCGCCAACATGCTGTATTATGACGTTGACTATACCATAGGGGACTATATTCCCGAGGACGCACTGTACTTTCATGCCTGGTACAATCAGGAACTTCCAACCACACTGCGCAAGGATTATACCATTCTGCCCAAGGTTAACGGAAAGGGCCGTTTTTTAGGGGTATCCTTCGGAGTATTTATGGATAAGCAAAAATATGCACATTCCTGGGGAGGGGAAGGCGAGGTAAAATTTTATCTGGACGATGACGATGAATATCCAACTCTATGCGGTACCGGCACCGAGGATTACATAGGTACCGGCTGGTGTCAGGGTGTATACAGCCACCGTTATCAGGGATGTACTGTGTCAGATGAGGAAAAAATGCAGCTCTGTTTTTACCGTTTCCACATTCCGGATCCCATTTATTTTCATAAGAACATCAGAGTCACCATTCAGCAGATAGGAAGCTGGAGCAGGGAGCTTATCCAATACTTTATAGAAAACGGGATAGAGGTTCCCCGTGCTGGGCTGTTTGCTCAGGAGAATATGGAACCAGTTGATTTTTCCGACCCGGATCTGCCGGATTTTGATTTGTTTGAACGGTCGGATTACTGGACCAGCTGCTGTTATTTCTACCTGGATAAGCCGGAAAATGAATTGCCGGCTCATATGGATATATTTGAGCGGGTAAAATCCATACCGGACTTTGATGAAAAGGAGTTGTATGATGTGAATAATGAACTGCCTCAGGTAAGGTTAATAAAGAAGTATATCGCTAATTTCCATGAGTTGGAACTAGATGAGATAAGGGAGCTGAGCAAAGCGTTAAATGCCGTTGTAGCGGTGCTGACTAATCAGGAAAAGGCTCTGTCCCAGGAAGAATAAAGGGGGAAGGGAAATATGAAGGCCATAATTCGGGAATCGTTAACCGAAAGATACCATTGGGCTGTGCCGGGTTTATTAATCACCTTTACGCTTTTCGGTCTTGTATCCTTTATTGGGCAAAGGATCCTGTCCACAATGATCCTGACAGGTAAAATGGATTTGACTTCATACCAGGGTGCATTATTTATTTTTCAGCTGGTAGTTGGTATCCTTGCATCTGTTTCACTGGCAGTATTCTTTGTTTTTGCTGTGCTGGGTACCGTGGGACTCCGGCGGGCCGGATTTATTGCAGGTTCTGTTTCCTCAATAGCACCCGTTTTTGGAGCATTATCTACCACTATATTATTCCAGGTTTTTCAGCTGCCGTCCATGGGGGCCGGCAGCGTGATAGCATCTGCCGTAACTGCTGTTCTGATGGCCCTGCCGTGCTTTATAATGATGATACTGTTCGCCTTCTGCAAAAGGTTGACCCCAGGAAGCAGATTCGCAGGGATGTTTGTAGCAGTTATTTTTCTTGTGGTTGCTCTTTTACCCGTAGTGATTGCAGTTCTGGCTTTGGTAGTCATGCCCGGGAATCCCGCTATGAGACCTCTTATGCAGCTTTCACCTTATTTGATACATATACGGCCCTTGCTTATAGCGTTGAGCATTGGGTTAGTGTTTTACATGAATAAAAAGAATATTGCATAGAAAAACAATAAACCTGATATAATGGTATAGTACAGGGGCTGAGTCTGTTTTTTTATGGTATAATGATAACAAGGCCAGACCTCTTTTTTTATGGCACATAAATATTACTTATTTAATTTATCAGAACAAATACTGCTGTAAGGGGGAACCAACATGAAAATAGACGGGATTCTAAACAGTGTAAGAGACGGGAAACTGCTTGATAAACAAGAGGCGGTATCATTACTTAATGTAGACAATACCTCCGATGATTTTTACAAGCTTATATCACTGGCAAATGAAATGACCCGTTCTGAATTTAATAACAAAGGCTTTATATTTGCACAGATTGGCCTGAATGCAGAGCCATGTTCAGTGAACTGTAAGTTCTGTTCCATGGGTAAAGGTCACTATGCAATGGACGGTGTGTGGAAAAAGGATATAGACGCGATAGTATCCGAAGCCAAAACTCTTATTGACTGCGGCATTGACGATTTGTTTTTAATGACAACTGCTGATTATCCGATAAGCCAATTCTTAGACGTGGGAAAACGTGTCAGAGACATTCTGCCGGATAACATAAGGCTTGTGGCCAACATTGGAGACTTCGACTACGATACGGCATTGAAGTTAAAAGAAGCAGGTTTTACCGGAGCGTATCACATTAAACGTTTGAGGGAAGGCATAGACACAACCGCCAGACCTGAAACGAGAATCAGGACGCTTGACTCTATAGTAAAGGCGGGTCTGGAGTTATATTACTGTGTAGAACCTATAGGCCCCGAACATACCTATGAAGAAATTGCAGATGAAATGCTAAGAGCAAGGGAATATAACGTGGGAGTTATGGCGGTTATGAGAAGAATACCTGTTAAGGATACTCCGTTATACGAAAAAGGTCAGATTTCACCCCTTGAACTTTCAAAGATTGCAGCAGTTGCGAGGCTGGTTACCCGGCCGCATAGGGCAATGAACGTGCATGAACCGGTTCAGATGAGTTTGATTTGCGGAGTAAACCAGTTATATGCTGAAGTAGGCGCTAATCCAAGGGATGACGTCTCAAACACGGAGCAAAGCCGTGGATTTACCGTAGAAGGTGTAAGACAAATGCTTGAAGATGCAGGGTATGAAATGAACAGCTCTGCTTATTAAAATCTGTTGAGAAGCCGGTTTGGGGGACGCTGCTTCATACTCTTCAGGTTCCCCAAACCTAAAGTTCATTTCCGCATTTCTTGCAGAATTTTGCATCCTCGTCATTCAATGTTCCGCAGTTTCTGCATTTTACCTTTATAACTTCCTTTGTTTCGTTTGATTTAATAATTTTGTCAACCACATCAATGTTGCTTATAACATCATTGATCATTTCGCCTTTGGCTTCGCTAAAGGGCTTCAAATCTTCCCTCGCTTTTTTGGGGTCAAGGAGCAGTCCTGAACCTGCCGTTCCTTTAGCACCAATGTTCATCACAATAGAGCCTACGATGATCAGAATAATTCCGATTATACTGTTTGCAAATGAAG
>LFTM01000253.1 GCA_001513505.1 Clostridiales bacterium DTU092
ATGATTCTAAGTAAAATTTTTTCTTATGCCCGAATGCGAAGAGACGAGGATAATGCCAATGCCAGATATCAGAGTTTAACAGACAGGGCTATGAGACTTAGTATAGAAGCCATGAGCGCTACATCGTTTATAGCTCCCGAGATTTTATCTATTGATGAACAAAAAATCAGGGCAATGATTGATGAAAATGAAGAGTTGAAAATTTATAAGCAGTATCTGGAAAATTTGATTAGGTATAAGCCTCATGTTCTTTCACCTGAGGAAGAAAAAATTCTGGCCGAGGCTGAGATACTGGGTGAGTCAATCTCTGATATTTTTACCATGCTTAATGACGCCGACTTAACATTTCCCGTAATTGAAGATGAAGAAGGCAATAAGGTGGAGCTGACCCACGGCAACTTTATCAGATTTATGCAGAGCAAAGACAGACGTGTAAGAAAAGCCGCCTTTGACGGAATGTACGATACCTATAAGAAGTATATTAATACCTTTGCCTCTACGATATCGGGTAACATAAAAAAGGATGCCTTTTACGCAAGTACCAGAAGATATAATTCCTCACTGGAGGCCTCTCTTTTTGATGATAATGTGGATGTCAGTGTATACAATAACCTGATAGATACTGTACATAAAAGACTCGATGCCCTGCACAGATATGTAAGTGTAAAGAAGCGGCTTCTGGGTTTGGATGAAATGCACATGTACGACTTGTATGTTCCGTTGATACAGGAATATGATAGGAGGTTTACATACGAAGAAGCGGTTGATTTGGTACTGGAAGGTTTAAAACCTTTAGGGGACGAGTATATAAACCTTCTTAAGAAAGGGTTTTCTTCACGTTGGATTGATGTTTACGAAAACAGGGGGAAGACATCAGGAGCCTATTCATGGGGCGCTTATGGTGTACATCCCTACGTACTTTTGAATTTCCAGGGCACAATTAATGATGTATTCACCATTGCTCATGAAATGGGCCATTCATTGCATACATACTATTCTAACGCGGAACAGCCCTATGTATATGCCAGCTACAAAATTATTCTGGCTGAGGTTGCTTCCACCTGTAATGAAGCCATACTTATGGATTATCTTTTGAAAAATTCCACTGACAGAAAGGAAAAGCTATATCTTTTGAATCATTTCCTGGAGGAGTTCAGAACCACTGTTTTAAGGCAGGTCATGTTTGCCGAATTCGAAAAAATTGCACATGAGATGGCTGAAAGAGGTGAAGCACTTACAGCTCAGTCACTCGGCCAGAAATACTATGAGCTGAATAAACTGTATTACGGAAATGAGATGGTGGTAGATGAAGACATAAGCTACGAATGGGCAAGGATTCCCCATTTTTACAGGAGTTTTTACGTATATAAGTATGCTACGGGCTTTTCAGCTGCTATAGCCATCTCTCAGATGATTATGAATGAGGGTAGGGCCGCTGTGGAGAGATATAAGGAATTCTTAAAGAGCGGAAGCTCTGATTATCCATTGAATATTTTAAAGAAAGCAGGAGTGGATTTAAGCGTTCCAAAACCCATTGACGATGCATTAAACGTATTTGAAAAGCTGCTGGAAGAGTTTGAAAGGGAAACGCTTAAGTAAAAACAGATATTTTAACTTAAGATACACAAACTTTAATCTTCACCCATTATTTACGCGCCATAAACCCGGGTGGAATACCACCCGGGAATGCTAATTTTGGTTGTTACAATTTAAATCATGGAAATAATAATAGTTACCGTGAACGATATTTCTTTTCTTTTAAAACATACATGTCAGAATTGTTTTATTGTAACACTGGATACGAATACATACAAAAAAACTATTGCATTCTAAGGGAAAGTTTTGTATACTACCATTAGTATCAGGTATTAATATTAGATAATGAATCATAATATCTTTTGAGGTGATCTATGAGTGGCACGTCTCAACCTGCCTAAAAAGGCTAGACAAAGGGAGTTAATGGAGAGGCTTAAAGCCGATCCCTTTTTAACGGATGAAGAGCTCAGCGACATATTTCATGTCAGCATACAGACAATCCGTCTTGACAGGCTTGAACTGGGGATCCCTGAGCTGCGGGAGCGGATAAAAAACGTTGCCGAGGGTAACTATGAAAAGATCCGTGCCATTGGCGGACAGGAGATTGTGGGTGAGCTGATAGAGATTGAGCTGGGCAAAAGCGGCATTTCTATATTGACTCCCACCGAGGATATGGTGTTCGAAAAGACCAAAATAGTCAGAGGGCATTACATATACGCACAGGCCGAGTCTTTGGCAATAGCTGTGATCGATGCCAAGGTCGCCTTGATAGGTGTGGCAAACATAAAATATAAGACCCCGATTTATCTGACTGATAAGCTGGTGGCAAAGGCTGAAGTAGTGAGGCAAAGAGGAAACAAATATTTTGTATGGGTAAAAACAAAGGTTAATCATCAGGAAGCATTCAGAGGCAAATTTATACTGGTTTCAATGGATGATGAGCAATAGGAGGGGTTGTATGAATATCATTGTAGACGCCATGGGTGGGGATAAGGCTCCCGGTGAGATTATCCAGGGATGTATTGATGCAGTACTGGAATACGATATAACTCTTACCCTAATAGGGCAGGAGGAAGTTATACGGGAAGAGCTAAAAAAGAGAAATGCACCGGAGGATAAATTTACGATTGTACATGCGTCAGAAGTAATCGAAACTGATGAGGCGCCTGTGGCAGCCATCCGTTCTAAAAAAGATTCATCCATGGTAAGGGGGTTTGAGCTGCTTCGGCAGGATCCCAAGGGTGTGGTGGTATCAGCTGGAAATACCGGAGCCTTAATGGCAGGAGGACTTCTTAAGGTAGGAAGAATAAAGGGAATCGACCGGCCTGCTCTTGCTCCAATGATACCCAATTTAGGAAGAGGAACACTGCTCATAGATGCAGGAGCTAATGCTGATTGTAAACCTCAAAATCTTGTCCAGTTTGCGATAATGGGTTCCATCTACACTGAAAAGGTACTAGGATTTGAGAATCCCAGGGTAGGACTGGTGAACATAGGGCAGGAGGAGACAAAAGGCAACGAATTGACAAAAGAAGCATATAACCTTCTTAAAAATGAGAAGTCCATCAAGTTTGTCGGAAACGTGGAACCCCGTGATATTCCCCAGGGTGTTGTGGATGTGCTGGTGTGCGATGGTTTCGTGGGTAATGTTATACTGAAGCTTACAGAGGGAGTAGCACTGGGTTTGTTTCAAATGATAAAGGAGGAGCTGACCAAAAACGCTCTTGCAATGTTCGGGGCTTTGCTTCTCAAACCCGGGCTGAAGAAATTAAAAGACAGGATGGATTACGCCGAACACGGCGGAGCGCCTCTTTTAGGTGTTAAAGGCGGAATTATTAAGGCCCATGGCAGTTCGGATGCAAGGGCAATAAAAAATGCTGTGCGTCAGGCCATGTTGTTTGCCAGGAATAATGTACTGGAAACAATAATGGACAGCGTAAATCCATCCCGGGAGGTCAATGATGGGTAAGCTGCATCAGAGTGGGATCATTGCTACCGGAAGCTATGTACCGGATAAGGTCATAACCAATCAGGATTTAGAGAAAATTGTTGATACCAGCGATGAATGGATTGTAACCAGGACAGGAATAAGGGAGCGGCGTATCGCCGAAGCAGATATGGCTACATCCGATCTGGCGACAAAGGCGGCTCAGGCAGCTCTTGAAAGCTCAAATCTTATCGCTAAGGATCTGGATATGATCATTGTAGCAACGGTTACACCGGATATGAATTTCCCATCTACTGCCTGCCTGGTACAGAGAAACATAGGTGCGGTAAATGCTGCTGCTTTTGATCTTGAAGCTGCGTGTTCAGGATTTCTGTATGGATTGGCCGTTGCCAGTCAATTTATAGCTACCGGTGTTTACCGTAACATAATGGTTATTGGTGCTGAATGTTTAAGCAGGTTTGTCAACTGGCAGGACCGCAACACCTGCGTTCTTTTTGGTGATGGTGCAGGTGCAGTTATATTAAGCCGGGTGGAAGATGGATATGGCTTTTTATCCCAGATTCTTGGGGCCGATGGAAATGGCGCAAGTCTTCTCACTCTCGAAGCCGGGGGCTCAAGGAAACCTGCTTCCGTAGAAACTATAGAAAAACAAATGCATTATATTCATATGGATGGAAGTGAGGTATTCAAATTTGCTGTACGTATTATGGCTTCCATGGCTGAGGCAGCGGTAAAAAATGCCGGTTTGACCGAAAAAGACGTAGATTACCTGATTCCCCATCAGGCTAATATAAGGATCATAGAAGCGGCAAGAAAAAGGCTGGATCTTCCGGAAGACAAGGTATACATCAATCTGGACAGATACGGTAATATGTCGGCAGCATCAATACCGGTAGCACTGGATGAAGCGGTACGGCTGGGACGTATCAAGAAAAATGATAACATAGTCTTGGTTGGGTTTGGCGGTGGGCTTACCTGGGCAGCATGTACCATTAAATGGGCTGTTTAATCAATATACCCTTCATTAAAGAATAAGAGAGGGAGGAAGGGGATGCAAAACAGGATAGGTTTTATATTCCCGGGGCAGGGAGCCCAGTACGTGGGAATGGGAAAGGAATTATTTGATTCTTATGATGAGGTAAAGGAGTTGTTCAATAGGGCTGATGAGATTCTGGACAGGAAAATTAGCAGAATATGCCTGGAGGGCCCTGATGATGAGCTGATAAAAACCGAAAACACCCAACCGGCAGTACTTTTGGTTAGTATGGCTGTGGTGAATGTGCTGGCAAAGCATGGAGTATATCCTGAAATGGTTGCCGGTTTGAGTCTGGGTGAGTATGGTGCCCTGGTTACGGCAAATTCCATAACTTTTGAGGATGCTCTTCCACTGGTTATGAAAAGAGGCCAGTTTATGCAAAAAGCGGTTCCCCTTGGTGAGGGTATGATGGCAGCAGTGCTTGGTCTAGAGAGGGAAAAGGTTGAGGAATGCTGCAGGCTTGCTTCCGATGCCGGTGTTGTAGAGCCGGCTAACTACAACTGCCCTGGTCAGATTGTGATATCAGGGAATGTAGCTGCAGTTGAGAAAGCTTGTACCATAGCTAGAGATATGGGAGCAAAACGGACGGTACCATTGTCCGTCAGTGCACCGTTTCATTGTTCACTGCTTAAGCCGGCAGGATTAGCATTGAAAAATGAGCTTGATAATATACAGATAAAAAATCCCGAAGTGCCCGTTGTATCAAACGTTGAAGCTCTCCCTGTAAAAGATGCCGATCATATACGCAAATTGTTAGTACAGCAGGTCAGCAGCCCTGTTCGCTGGGAAGATAGTATCCGGTATATGATCCAACAGGGAATTGAGGTGTTTATAGAGGTTGGACCGGGCAGAGTTCTTAACGGCTTTCTAAAAAAGATATCGAATAAGATAAAAGGCTATAATGTTGAGGATTTGAAGACGCTTGAAATAACCATGGAGGGATTGGGGGGAACAGTGTGATGGAATTAAAAGGGTCTACGGCTCTTATTACCGGAGCTTCCCGTGGGATAGGCAGGGCTATCGCTTTATATCTGGCTGAACTGGGTGCACAGGTAGCTGTAAATTATGCCAGTTCGGAAGACGATGCCCATGAGGTGGTTGAGTTAATAAAGAATAAGGGAGGCAGGGCTGTTGCAATTAAGGCTGATGTAGCTGATGTACAGGATGTGGAGAGCATGTTCGGGAAAGTTCTGAATGAGTTTGGGGACTTGCATATCCTGGTTAATAATGCCGGGATCAACCGTGACGGACTGCTTATCAGAATGAAACAGGAGGATTGGGATGCCGTTCTGGACACTAACTTAAGAGGGGTGTATAACTGCTCAAAAGAAGCTGCCAGGATAATGATAAGGAAGAGAAGAGGGAAAATAATAAATATATCCTCGGTAGTAGGTGTATCAGGCAATGCCGGTCAATCTAATTATGCTGCTGCCAAAGCGGGTATTATAGGGTTTTCAAAAGCTATTGCCCGGGAACTGGCACCGCGCAATATTCAGGTTAACGTTGTGGCACCCGGATTTATAAAAACCGATATGACTGACAGACTACCTGAAAGGGTAAAACAGGAAATGTTAAATCAGATACCTTTGGGCAGGTACGGCAAACCAAATGAGGTTGCTTATATTGTAGGCTTCCTTGCATCGGACAAAAGTCAGTATATAACCGGACAGGTTATCCATGTTGACGGAGGCATGATAATGTAATATGATTTCTATTATAAAAATAATTATAGATAGTAGCTGTAGAAGTTGATAGTCAAGTTTGACGCAGTGAAGGGAGGTGAAGAAGGTGGTATTTGAAAAAATAAGGGACATAATTGTGGAACAGTTGGGAGTGGATGAAGGAGAAGTTACATTGGAATCCAAATTTATCGATGATCTTGGCGCAGATTCCCTGGATATTGTTGAGCTGATTATGGCTCTTGAGGAAGAGTTCGATATGGAGATTCCGGATGAAGAGGCTGAAAAGATTTCTACGGTTGGGGATGTAGTTGAATATCTAAAGACTCATTCATAATTTATTCAAAAATTATAGAGGGTTCCCCAATCACGGGGAACCCATATTAGTATAGGCAATAATACTTGGTTATATTTTTTTATGAATGAATGCAGTACAGTAGTACCGTTTTCTTCTTAGTATTGGAGGGAGCTTATGAATAACAGGGTTGTTATAACGGGGATGGGTGCAATTACTCCCGTTGGGAATACGGTTGAAGAGTTCTGGCATTCTCTATGCAATGGAATAAGTGGTGTAGACAGAATAACAGATTTTGATGTCAGCGATTATCCTACACAAATAGCTGCCTGTGTAAAAGATTTTAATCCTGACGATCATATAGATAAAAAGCAGGCTAAAAGAATGGACAGGTATACCCAATTTGCTGTAGCGGCCGGTTACATGGCCATAAAGGATGCAGGACTAAATCTGGATAAAATCGATAAGGAACGCCTAGGTATTGTTTTAGGAACAGGCATAGGCGGGATTGGAACTTTGGAAGAACAGTTTGAAGTTATAATGCAGAAGGGACCGGGAAGGGTCAGTCCATTTCTTGTTCCCATGATGATTGCTAATATGGCTGCCGGACAACTTTCTATTTTAATTGGGGCAAAGGGAATCAATACAACAATAGTGACTGCCTGTGCCTCTGGCTCTCATGCTATAGGTGAAGCTTTCAATGCCATACGTACCGGTGCGGCTGATGTGGTTATAACCGGAGGAAGTGAAGCTCCAATTACAAAAATTGCACTGGCTGGTTTCTGTTCTATGAAAGCTCTGTCTACCTGTAATGAAGATCCGAAAGCCGCTTGTCGTCCGTTTGATAAAAAACGTGATGGTTTTGTAATGGGTGAAGGTGCAGGCATATTGATACTGGAAAGCTATCAGCATGCTGTAAAACGTGGAGCCAGGATTTTAGCAGAAGTTGTCGGTTACGGCTCAACTGCTGATGCATATCATATTACGGCACCTGCCCCGGATGGAGAAGGTGGAAGCAGGGCTATGAAACTGGCATTGGAAATGGCCGGAATTTCACCCGGCGATGTCAGCTATATAAATGCCCATGGCACATCAACACTTTATAATGATAAGTTTGAAACCATGGCAATAAAGGATGTGTTTGGAGAACACGCATATAAGCTGGCTGTTAGTTCAACCAAGTCTATGACAGGGCATCTGCTGGGTGCAGCCGGGGGTATCGAGGCGGTAGCAGTTGTAAAAGCGATAACGGAACAATTTGTTCCCCCAACTATAAATTACACCGATCCCGATCCCGAGTGTGACTTGGATTATGTACCCAATCAAGGCCGGGCCTGGAAGATTGAGTATGCTCTGTCTAACTCATTTGGATTCGGAGGGCACAATGCCTGTTTACTGTTTAAAAGATATATGGAATAGTTCAGATAAATGATAAAAAATGGATTCCATACACCCGTAGAGCCTTGTGCTCTTTTTTTTTGCTTGACAAACTGTGGTCCAACAATATAATCTAGCATAAGAAACCAGCCGTTTTCGGGTTGGGCATGGGAAAGGAGCCTGATATGTTAAATAATGAACAGAGAAGGCGTGAGCTGGAAGAATTAGAGAATGTTATTGGATACAGCTTTAAAGACATACATCTTTTAAATACTGCACTGATCCATACCTCCTATGCAAATGAGCGCAGACGGGGTATACAACATAATGAGAGACTTGAATTCATAGGAGATTCGGTATTGAATCTGGTGATTAGCGAATATTTGTATCTCAACTATCCGGACCTTTCCGAGGGACGTTTAACGAAAGCAAGAGCTGTGATAGTGTCCGAAATGTCACTGTCTGCTGCTGCCAGATGCATTAATTTAGGACAATATATACTCCTGGGTAAAGGGGAGGAAAACAGCGGTGGACATGATCGGGATTCAATTTTGGCAGATGCTTTGGAGTCAGTGACCGCTGCGATATATCTGGATGGTGGGCTGGAGTATGCCAGAGCTTTTGTTCTGAGCTGTTTAAGGAAATGCGTATCAGAAGTCATGCTGGGCAGAGGTTTGAAGGATTATAAAACCGATCTTCAGGAGATACTTCAGCAGAGTTCATATGACCATATAACATACCGGATCGTGAAGGAATCAGGGCCGGATCATGAAAAAACATTTTATGCACAGGTATTCCACGGAGATCGGCTGATAGGTGAAGGTATGGGAAGGAGCAAAAAAGAGGCAGAGCAGCATGCTGCTCAGAACGCCTTGAAGGATATGCAGAAATAAAAGAGGTGCTGAGATTTGTATTTAAAAAGACTGGAAATATATGGATTTAAATCTTTTGCTAACAGGGTCAGCATTGAGTTTGACCGGGGAATAACCGCTATTGTGGGTCCGAATGGAAGCGGAAAAAGCAATATAGTGGATGCTATACGCTGGGTTT
>LFTM01000140.1:0-617 GCA_001513505.1 Clostridiales bacterium DTU092
CGTCTGGTTCTCTCCTTCCTCATGTATCTTTTCCCTCCGATCCGCCCTTATAAACTCTGCCTTTCACAGTGATTATACCATAAATCCCATAAAATTTCCTTTTATATGAAAAAATTTTGTGATATACTATTTTTGCATTCAATCTGGTTTCATTCTTTTACGTTGAAAGGGGTAAAACTTATGAAAATTATGGTATGTAAAACCTACCAGGAACTAAGTCAGGCCGCAGCAGAGATCATAGCTGAGCAGATTAACACGAAACCTAACACCGTTTTAGGACTTGCAACTGGAAGTACCCCAATAGGCACGTATGAGCATCTGGCAAAAATGAATAAAGAGGGTATGGTTGATTTTTCTGAAGTAATTACTTTTAATCTTGACGAATATGTAGGGCTGTCCATAGACCATCCTTGCAGTTACCACAGATTCATGTATGACTATCTGTTTAAACACGTCAACATAAGAGAGGAAAACACACATATACTGGATGGGGAAGCCCTGTCACTTGAAGACGAATGCAAAGCTTACGAAGAGATGATCGCCAAAGCCGGCGGAATTGACCTGCAATTGCTGGGAGTTGGTCATAACGGCCATATAGGCTTTAACGAGCCTGGAAC
>LFTM01000140.1:664-991 GCA_001513505.1 Clostridiales bacterium DTU092
TTTGAATCAGTCACCCACGTCGTTGAACTGACACAAAGTACCATCCAGGCCAATTCCAGATTCTTTAATTCCCCCGATGAAGTGCCCCGCAAAGCTGTTTCAATGGGTATAAAAACCATAATGCATGCCCGGAAGATCCTGTTCATTGCATCAGGAAAGGATAAGGCCGGAATTATAAGAAAGGCACTCAAGGGGCCGGTGACCACGGAAGTCCCGTCATCCGTGCTTCAGCTACATCCAGATATAACGGTTATCCTGGACGAGGATGCCGCATCTTGCTTATAACGCAATAATAAATAAAAATGTAATAAAAAAAGAGCCGGTTTT
>LFTM01000191.1:0-4205 GCA_001513505.1 Clostridiales bacterium DTU092
GCTGGAGCAAGTGAGTCATTAAATACTGAGTATAAATACCATGCCGGCATTCAGTTTGATAAAATGGATGAGGATGTGCGTCACGAAATCATACAGTACGTATTTGAAGCACAAAGAAAGCAAATAAGAAAGGAAAAGTATGAAGACTGACTATAATACAATCAGTGCATTATTAATTTTGGAGGTGGGCTTATATGAGCAATAATCAGTACCTGGAATTGTTTTTGGAAGAAAGTCAGGAACATATACAAAATATAAACAGAAATCTGCTGCTGTTAGAGCAGCATCCAGGGGACTCAGAGGTAATAAATGAGGTCTTCCGGTCTGCTCACACGTTGAAAGGAATAGCCGGCAGCATGGAATACAAGACTATGACTCAATTAGCTCATGGTATGGAAAATATTCTTGATGGCGCACGAAGCGGGAATTTAAAGATTACACCGGATATTATTGATATATTATTTGAATGTGTGGATAATCTTGAGTCCTTACTGAAAGATATAATGGATTATGGTGAAGAACGGCACAATGATCTATCGACTCTTTTATCAGAACTGGAAGCCTGTATGGGTTCAACCGCTGGCGGCCATGAAGAAAGGGTAAGCATTAAAACTGACAGACAGCCGGTGGTAATGGATCAATATCAGGAGCATGTAGTCCGTGAAGCCATGAGAACCGGTTTTAAAGCATATTACATACAAGTTAAACTCCGGGAAACCTGTCTGATGAAATCTGCCCGTGCTTATATTATTTTTAAAACTCTTGAAGAACATGGAGAAATTGTTTATTCCCAGCCATCCGTGCAGGATATTGAAGATGAGAAATTTGATCTTTCCTTCTCAGTAATCGTTATTTCCAAAACCGAAAAGGAAAGAATAATTAATGACATATATAGTATTTCAGAAATCGATACCGTTGATGGGGTTGAACTTACTGATAAAGACCTCCAAGAAATACAGGCTCGTCGTGATGAAAGCAAGCCCACCGATAAAGGAGCAGCAAAAGCTCAGACTTCTTCAAGGAATGATATTACAAGAACTGCGGCTAAGAGTATAAGAGTTGACATTGATAAACTTGATAACCTGATGAACCTTGTGAGCGAACTTATAATAATAAAAAACCGGATTCAGGATATCCGATATAATGAGAACAGTGAAGGACTGGAAGAATCAATCGAATATTTAGGTAGGATAACAAGCAACCTCCATGACGCCGTAATGAAAGTCAGGATGATTCCTCTTCAGATGGTATTTGACAGATTCCCAAGAATAGTCCGTGACCTGTCAAGGAACTCCGGAAAAGAAATCATGCTTAATATTGTGGGCGCAGAAACAGAAATAGATCGAACTATCATAGACGAAATTGGAGATCCGCTCATTCATTTGATAAGAAATGCCATTGATCATGGTATCGAATCACCACAGCAACGCCGTCTCCTTGGCAAACCCCCAATAGGTAATGTGGATTTGAAAGCATATCATGATGGGGACAGTGTTGTTATTGAAGTAATAGATGATGGCAGAGGAATTGATAGTGAAAAAGTATTAAATCGTGCCATTGAATTGAATTTGACCACGTCGGAGGAGGCTGAAAGTTTAGGAGCTCAGGAAGTATTCCAGTTTATTTTCCAGCCTGGATTTAGTACAGCAGAAAAGATAACAGACATATCAGGACGTGGAGTGGGTATGGATGTAGTAAAGACCAAAATTGAATCTTTGGGAGGCACGGTGGATATAGAAAGTCAAAAAGATAAAGGCACCAAGTTTACAATCCGTCTGCCACTTTCATTATCCATTATCCAGGCCCTGCTTACCAATATTGGTGAAGAAACCTATGCCATCCCAATCGGTTCGATAAAGGAGATTCTGGATATATCTCCTGATGATATAAAAATACTTCACAATAAAGAAATAATAGATTACCGTGGTTTGCTGATTCCCTTTATACGGCTTGATGAGCTTCTGGAATGTCCTGTTGAGCAAGGGCAATACAACAGTGGATACATAACAACAGTAATAGCAAGCAAAGGTGAAAGATTGGCCGCCCTTTCCGTTGGTAATCTCATTGGTCAGTATGAAATAGTTATAAAATCACTGGGAAAAGCTCTTTCTAATGTAAAAATCGTATCCGGCGCTACTATTCTCGGTGATGGCCATATAGCTTTGATACTTGATATAAACCGCATATTTTAACAGCACAAAAAGATGAATTATATCTGTGGAGGGTTATATTATGGAAAGAGCAATGCAAAATATAAGCGGCGACAGTTATGATACGCAACAGTTTGTTGTTTTTCAGGTAGGTAATGAGCTTTATGGAATAAACATATTAATAGCCGAATCAATAGAAAGGATACAGCCAATAACCAGAGTTCCTAAAAGCCCATCTGAGATAATAGGAGTTATCAACCTCAGGGGTGATATTATCCCTCTAATCAGTATGAGAAAGATTCTTGAATATGATGAAGAAGATTATACGGATTCAACCCGGATCATTATAACGGAGTTTGATGATTACCGGCTGGGGTTGATTGTTGACCGGCTTCTTGAAGTGTTGACTATATCAACAAATGATATACAATTAAGTATAGATGATATGTCTGACAAGGATAAGATTTATATATCCGGTATTATAAATATGGGAGATCAGCCGATAACGCTGATTGATATTCCGAAAACACTAGAGAAAATAAATATAATCGACAAGCAGGGTGTATGAGTATGCATTTTTCATTTAATGAATTAAACTCCCTTCACTTAGATGTGTTAAAAGAGATAGGTACTATTGGCGCAGGAAATGCAGCAACTTCTTTGTCAAAACTGCTGAATAAGCGAATTGATATGAATGTGCCGGAGATAAAAATAGCAGAATTCAAAGAGATAGAAAATATCCTGGGAAGCGCGGATACTATCGTTACGGGTGTTTACCTTGAATTTAGCGGTAAAATCAAGGGTAATGCCTTGTTTTTGCTGGATACTGTATCTGCAAAGAATCTCGTTTCGTTATTATTAGGAACGGAACGATATGATGAAAGCAAAGAAAAACCGTGTACCGATTTTACCGAACTTGAAGTATCTGCTATTGAGGAAATAGGAAACATTCTTATTTCATCATATTTGAATGCAATTTCCTCATTTACCGGATTATCGGTAAAACCCACAGTACCATATTTTGCATGTGATATGTTGGGGGCGATATTAAGTGTTCCCTTAATTCAATATGGACAGACAAGTGATAAAGCACTTTTTATAGAAACCGAGTTTGTCAACGGTTCTGACAGAGTGAAGAGTCATTTTATAGTTATTCCTGATATTGAATCTTATACCATTATTTTAGAATCTCTAGGGGTTATTTAGATGAATGAAGTAGTAAAAGTTGGTATGGCCGACTTAAAAGTTATAGCCGAATATGGAATCCTTACTACTTTAGGATTGGGCTCTTGTGTAGGAATTGCGCTGTATGACAAAACAACAAAAATTGCAGGTCTGGCCCACATAATGCTGCCATCAAGCAAACTGATAAAAAACAATCAAAATAAAGCCAAATTTGCCGATACAGCGGTTGAACTTTTGCTTGAAATTATGACAGATATGAAAGCTTCAAAAAGGCATATAACCGCAAAAATAGCCGGTGGAGCACAAATGTTCTCATTTAAGGAAAAGGCAAGCGAACTTCTTAATATTGGAGAAAGGAATGTGCTGGCCACCATAGAAACTTTAAATCAGCATAATATTCCCATTATTGCACAAGATACCGGCGGTAGCTACGGCAGAACCATAGAATTATACGCTGAAAACGGAATTCTGATTGTTAAGACAATTGGTCATGGAATAAAAACCTTATAATAATTGTGATTGTAAGGAGTGAAGTACAATAGCAGGAGGTTCGAACAATCTCGATAATCTATGGTTGGACTACAAAACAAACAGAAATATAGATATACGCAATAAATTGATTGAAAAGTACAGCTATATGGTAAAGCAAGTAGTTTATAGGTTAACGGCTGAAGGCTATACCTCAATAGAAATCGATGATCTTATAAGTTATGGTACTCTAGGATTAATTGATGCAATTGAGAAGTTTGATCCAGCAAAAAATGTTAAATTTGAAACATATGCGGTTTTACGTATACGCGGTGCAATCATTGACGGACTCCGAAAACAGGATTGGTTCCCCAGGTCTTTACGTCAAAAAAGCAGACAAAT
>LFTM01000191.1:4244-6475 GCA_001513505.1 Clostridiales bacterium DTU092
CGGTTGATCAGTTAAGAAAAACCATGGGAGATATACATACCTTTTCCGTTGTGTCTTTGGATGAGCAAATCTACGAAACTGTTAAGAGCCAAAAAATATTAAGCAGAGATAGTGATAATCCTGAAAAAATAGCCCACCGGAATGAAATAAAAAAAATTCTTGCAAATGCTATTGACGGACTGCAGGACAATGAAAAGATGATCATAAGCCTGTATTATTATGATGAACTAACTTTAAAAGAAATAGGCAAACTCCTTGGGGTTTCTGAATCAAGGGTATCCCAGCTTCATACCAGAGCCTTACTGAAGCTTAAAAATAGACTCAATATGATAAGGAACGATCTTTTGGAAGGTGAAACAATATGAAACGTAGTGTTATAGTTGAAGGCAATACTTATAGAACAGCTTTGGAAAAGGGGCTTAAAAAACTCAATGTTGAGCCCGGAAAAGCCAAAGTTGATGTATTAGAAGAAGGTAAAACAATGATGGGAATTGTGCTTAAACCATATAAACTTATGCTTACTGTAGCTCAGAATGACTATGATAATGTTGATGAGCAAGCCGATGAGAAATCCGATAGAAACTTCGGTCTTCATTCAGCCGACTATTTTAACTTAGAATATAAAGAGGACGGAGTAAACTTAACAATATATGAATTTGGACAAGATGGCTTGGAACATACAAGCCTATCTATGATACAGCATTATATAAAACGAAAGAAAGTAGCAGGATTTAAAAACGATGCCATAGTAAAAGCAGTGCATAATCCGGGCCAGCCTGTTAAAATTGCTGAACCACAGCCGGAACAGCCGTTAGATGAGGACGTCATAATTGTTGTATCCCGTGATCAGATGAAGGTAACTGCAGTACTATTGCCTCCTGAAGGTGGAAAAACATTAACCTTCGAAGATGTAATACAAAGATTGAGAGACAATGGAGTAACCCACGGTATCAACGAAGAAGCTATCAGACAGTTATTGAATAACAGGATATATGGGAAAGAAGAAGTTATTGCAGAGGGGAAAGCACCGCAAAAAGGAAAAGATGCTGTAATAACTTATCACATAGACATAAGCAAAGTCACAAAACCCCAGATTAACGAGGATGGGACGGTAAATTATCACTCATTGAATAACATTGAAAACGTAAAAGAGGGACAGGTCTTGGCAACTTTGACTCCACCCACTGATGGTATTCCAGGTTTTACTGTGACAGGGAATGAAATACCAGGTATGCCCGGAAAGCCTTTGGCTTTGCCTCAGGGGAAGAACACATCGGTTTCCGATGATGGTTTAAAACTCTTATCATCAATTGATGGAAAAGCTGAGTTAATCAGCGGAAAAATACATGTATACAGCATTCATGAAGTAAGAAGCAATGTTGATACCTCTACCGGAAATATTGACTTTATTGGGAATGTTATTGTACATGGTAACGTATTGTCCGGCTTTGAGATAAGAGCCGGCGGAACGGTAGAGGTCAGGGGTGTTGTTGAAGGAGCAACTATCATTGCACAACGGGATGTTATACTGAGAAAAGGCTTCCAGGGAATGAGAAAAGGTGTTATACAGGCTGAGGGTAATGTTACTGCCCGCTTTATAGAAAACGGTACTGTCGTAGCAAAAGGAGATGTTGTCGCCGAAACCATTATGCACAGTAATGTGGTTAGCGGCAGAAATGTCAGACTGATAGGAAAGAAGGCCTTGATAGTCGGAGGTAAAATACATGCGATGTTGGGCATATCAGCTCATACAATAGGGTCACCTATGGCTACCAGAACACTGCTGGAAGTAGGGTTATCCCCGGAAGTGAGGGATGAGTATGATTTTTTGAAGGAAGAACTGGCAAAGTTAGAAAAAGAACAAATGAAGGTGGAGCAGATATTGGCATTGATCAGCAGGATGGAGGCGACCGGCAACCTGTCATTGGATAAGCAATTGATCAAACAAAAGGCAATTAAAACCAAGAACGAATATAATATTAGAATCCCTGAAATAAAAGCCAGACTTACTGAATTGGAAGAAACAATGGTGGAAGTTGCAAATGGAAAGATTCATGGAAAAAAAATCGTTTACCCGGGTGTGTTTATAACCATTGGACCTTCATCCCTTCAGATTAATGACCCTGTGCAGTATGCCACATTTAAACGTGAAGAGGGGGAAATACGTTTTGTGTCATATGAAGGATAAGGAGGGATGTTATGTCAATCCGTCCGATAGATATCCAAATAAG
>LFTM01000125.1 GCA_001513505.1 Clostridiales bacterium DTU092
CAAGACAAACAGAAAAGACATAGTCTTTTGACTTGTTCTTTAAACTATTAAAAACTCTTGCTGATATTTTACGAACATCACCGGTTTTAATATGGTTCCCCGAAGGCGTAGTATTAGCCTTCTCAAGTTCTGTTCTTATCATAGAAACAATATCATTCATCATACTCACCATCCTCTGGTGTATAACCCTCAGTTACCTCAATAAACATTGAGTTACTTCTTCCGATTATCAAAACCAAGCCGATGACCGTAATTATACTTTCGTTTCATATATTCTTTTTCATTTTCATCGAATTCTTCTCGCGTCAAACCAAAAAGAATATGATCGTAGTACTGTCCGTTCATGTAAATTGTTCTTCTCTGTCTGCCCTCTTCAACAAATCCCAGACTCTTGTGTAATCTTATTGAAGCTTCATTTATAGCCACACAACCCGAATTGCATTTTTGAAATCGTAACTCATAAAATCCATATCGCAATAATATCCTAAGTGCTTCAGAGCCATACCCTTTGTTCCTATGTTTGCGATTAATTCTTATACCAAAACTAAAAGTACCATTTTTCTCATCTTTCGAATGAATATTAATCCCGCCAACCAGCTCTCCATTGAGAGTCTCAATAGAAAACATAATACGATTTGAGGTGTCCTTGAAGTTAGCCCATTGAGAGAAGATAGCTTTAGCAACTTCCTCAGATTTTGGTAACGGTATACCCCAGTTCAATAGTCGTATGGCATCGCTGTCTTCAAAATCATCCAGCCATTCTTCCCAATCATTTGCGCTAACACCACGAAGCCTAATCTTTTCCCCTTGCCAAAAATATTTGCTGCCATACATAATCATGATACACCTCCAATAAAAAACACCTGATATGTTTTTAGATGTGAATCTATGTATATAATAAACTTTCATCCCAAGAATATTGTATAAAATATAAACCACGATATTAAACTTGTCAACGATAATATGGTTTAGCTGCCATTCCATGGGTAAATATATATTAAAAAGCAAAAAGAACAGGAGGCAAAAACATGTTGAAGATTGGCGACAAGGCTCCGGACTTTAAACTTAAGGATGAAACAGGAAGAAAAATCAGTTTGTCCGATTTCAAAGGTAAGAAAGTTGTAATATATTTTTATCCAAAAGATGATACCCCTGGATGCACAAAAGAAGCTTGCAGTTTTAGAGACGTATATGATGATATACTCGAAGCTGGTGCAGTAGTAATAGGTATAAGCAAAGATGATGCAAGTTCTCATGAAAAATTCAAGAAAAAATATAATTTGCCTTTTTACTTATTAAGTGATCCTGACCATAAAGTTATTGAAAAATACGGAGCGTGGAAAGAAAAGAAAATGTTCGGAAAAAGCTCTATGGGCATTGCACGTATCACATATATTATTGACGAAGAAGGAATCATTCAAAAAGCATACGATAAAGTAAAGCCTGAAGCACATGGAGAAGAAATACTGGAAGATTTAAAGAGTATTTAAATTCCACAAGCCCGGTAATGCCGGGCTTTCAGCATACCTGCTCTTTCACCCTTGACGCCAATATCAGGCATACAATGTGCTCGGGTTGATGGAACTGACATCAACTATTATATTCATTCTCCAGTATCTTCAATCCTTCATACATATTCTGCCCCAGAATTTCCTGGGTCTTGGCAAAATCAAACCGCTCATGAAGTTTATCATGTACCTCAAGAAAAGCTTTTTTCCCATATTTTCTTATAAACATAGCCTGTGCCTTAGCTGAAGCTGCTCCGTCATTATCCGGTGTATAGAAGCCTTTGGTACAGTATTCCAGTTCTGAACACTCATAGCATCCATCTATGTTCTTCTCATTACAGCAAACCACGTTAGGACATCTCTTGTCCTCGTATAGTGTTGCAAATGAGCAGACATTATACTCCGTCCTGCAGGATCCGCACCATTCACCTAAGAAACAGTGATTACATGATAAACCACAGTATGCTACAGGATCCACACCCTTACGGGCATTTCTGCACAACTTATTCTTAATCCGCCGCATGGCTTCAATATGCATGATCCAATGCCTGCTGAATGGCATTTTAATCAAACCACGAATGTCCTTACCGCACCAATAATCGATAAGCCAGATAGCATTCTCATCCGGACTGACACAGCCGGATTCTGCAAGCCTTACCTTGTCCGCATCAGAAAATCTTCTCTTCATCTGCGAATATTCCAGTTTTGTAAGAAGTGAGTTGGTAGATATCATGACTTCTTTGGCATATTCATATAAGGCTCTGATATTAAGTTTCTTTGAAAACTCTGCAATCTCCTGTCCCTGGAACTCATTGCCGGTTGTAATGATAGGCGAGCCGATTTTCTTCTGATAATCACCGGTCGCAAGTATCTGTTCGTCCCCTGCAATCAAGGTATGCGCTACAATATCCTCAATTCGAAATATGTGCCAGATAGAATAGGATAATGTCTTACTATGATAACCCTTCGCATTCGCAAAAGGCATCTGGTAGAATGCCTCGACAGGATACCCGTTCACTATCTGCGAAACCTGTTCAAACATCTCCCCCCGGAATTTAATGAGCAGCTCTATTCCTTCCTTATATGTAGTTTCTTTTCTCAGAAGAACCTGGATTCGTTTGTTTTTCTCTGACCACTCTTTATCCATTGGGCTATTGCCCCCCTTCATTTATAGCCAGATTAATTATCAGCACGTGATATCGACGCCATTTTGTATATCCATTTTATTTAGCTTCTCCAGTTATCTTTCTTGCGAACTCTTTTGCACCTTCCACAGCCTCTCTGGTCTGCATAGCAGCCTTATTGTCTATATCTCTTACACTATACATGCCAATATATTTCAGAGATGAATGGTCGCAAAGGTTCCTTATCCCTGTCTCAAAAGGAGTGCAGGCGTATTCTCTGTCATACCCGTGAGTAAGGAGAAGAGCTAGCTTCTTTCCAGCCCAAAGTGAGCCTGTGGCACTTCCGTAAAACTTGTTGAGGCCGTAATGCCTGTCCAGTACAGATTTCATAAGCGTTGGACAGTACCATGAATAGATGGGACATGCTAATACGATTATATCAGCCCACAGTATATCCTCTATTATGGGATACATATCGTCATGCTGGATGCATCCATATTCACCCTGTATATCCTGACATGTGTAACAGCCAAGGCATGGACGGATATCCTTTCCCGCTAAAGTAACGTACCTGGTGTCAGCCCCAATCATTTTAAGTTCCTCCAGGAAAGGTTTGCACAGTTCTGCAGTGTTTCCGTTAACACGAGGACTGCCCATAAGAATGAGTATTCTCATATGCCTTTCTCCTTTAAAGTTAAGGATTGCAACTGATGAGAAAAAAGTTTATTCAACATTTATGACGTCAATCGATGTAGTCTTTGCCCTGCAGTTTTGCTTCCTGTATCAGCTTTTCTATGTACTGCCTTACATCAGAGGATGTTTTGCGTTGTAATTCCTTTGGCTTTTTAGCCGGAAAGACACTATTTGTTGTCTGAGCTTGCGGTTTTAATCCCACATTGTTTCTGCAGCTGTCTTTTCCAAACCTGGTAAGCCACTTAACCCGCTCCAGTTCTTCATCGGACAAAGGTTCTCTATGTAAACCTTGTCTGTTCCATAGGCCATTGCCTGCAATTTCAGAAATAGGACTTCGATAATAGTAAAGCCATATTTCTTAAATAAACCGGCAGGGCCCATATAATCTTTGGCTTCATTCATATATTCTTTCAAAGGATATGCCTCAATAAAATCAAATCCGTCATCAACCGCATCTTGACAGACGCGTTCTAATAATAACTTTGTAATTCCTTTTCTTCTAAACTCCCGAGCAACCAAAAAACAGAATATAGATTTCACGCGAATACCCGTTGCAAGTTCCTCGGTAGGCACATCTCTCATTAATCGCCGCCAGCAATAGCATTTTAGGCAATCAGCTTTCGTATTGGTATTGCACCATCCTACAACCTTCCCATCATGGTAAGCAAGGTAACCCTGTATTTTTTTTTCTCTTATTTTTTGGATAGCGTAATTTCTTCTTTTTTCTTTTGATGATAAATTATCGATATTATTAACATCCTGGTCTTCATTACACCACCATACACAATAACATTTGCAGTCATCAGAATCCGGTATTTCGGAATGCGGTGTTATATCAAAAAAATGGACATAATCTTCCGCTAAATCTGGTGTCAACTTACGTATTTCAATATCCATATTCTTACATTACCTCTGGCAATAGAAATGAAATTTCCATTAATGAGTATATTATTATGCTAAATTGTTACAATCAAAATTCATTATAGGAAAATTATAACATCCAAGGTTTTAAATGTCAATTTTATTATATATGAGGCTTTGCTATTTTATCTTTCAAGGATAATATACTTGTATATAAGATGCACATCCATCTTGTCTCCTCAACCCTATAAAAAATACCCGTTATTTAACCAAGCAACTCAACCCTGCCAATGTTTGAGCTCTATTTTCACCCCAAATATACCCCCTCGATATGCATCCATGTACGTATTTTGCCTCTTCAGATCGAGTAGACGGATTGGATGTAATCCAGCAAACCCAGTAAAATCAAGGAAAAAAAAAGCCCCTCGCCACCAATGCATCTATCGTGCTTATTACAACTCGACACTAAACATATAAGCGGTGCTGTAATTATCGTACCCATCAAGAAATACTTCCGCTGTCCAGTATTTATCCGGATATGGAATGTTTACATCCTGACCAAGTATAATGTTTCGAGTGATATCATACATGGCATCAACATCATATCCTTCTCTTTTATGCATTGCTTCTATATTGCCCGAAAAAACAGCAAATGCAAACTGTGAAATATATGGAGGTCCTGCGACAAAACTGTTTTCAATTCTTTGCGGTGTAAAATCAAAGTAGACAAATCCTTCAGGTACGGGAGTGTCAGCCTTCATAAAACGCCCCCAGAAGCTGTGCCGTCGTTCAACATCCACTCCTCTGCCATAATGGTGTTGTAATAAAACATCATAGTCAAGACCTGATTTGTATTCACTCATGGTATCCAGGATACTAAAAATTTCCTTAAGACTCTCGACAGTATCCTCACCGTCACCTTCACAGCTTTCTTTCCCGATAAACCGCATGGCGGGCATTTTAATATATTCGAATTTCTCAACTTTAAAGCCTTTCTGTTGCTTTTCAACCACATCAGGCATGAAAAGTGTCCATTGTACTCTTGCATCACAATCTTTTAACAAATTTACATAACCGAAAACATCAACGCTGTTTGTTCCTGTCGGACCTGTTTTACCTCCCGCAATTTGTTCACGTATCTTACGATCACGCATAACCGAGAAATCAGTAAACATTTTTGTTATCACATTTCGAAGATCATCATATTCAGTTTTGCCCGACAACTCGTCATCAAATCTGTCTAACGCATTGAAAACAGCTTCGTTAACTATCCCGGAAGGCTCAATGCTTTTCAAATATGCCCGGAGTTGTGCATTCTGACTTCTGAATCGTGCAAGTATACCATGCATTAAAATTTGCTCATTCTCCACTAGCTTATCATCCGTCCATTCAGGATCGTCAAGAATCCATTCAGTCAGGGCATCAAAAACACTCGGATTATGTACTCTCGCCTTAATCGCCCAGTTTACAATTCTTTTATACTTATCAATGTCAGACAGCAACTCGTCTTTTTGATCTTTGAAATCATTCCAATAAAATTCATCAATTAATGAACGGGACATTTCAAAACCTCCCTGTACGGTAATGTTTATTTTCAGAGGATGGAATATTCTGATTTTACCATCTTGCACCTTTGATGGCGGGAAACCATGAAACCGCGCAAACGCTTTTGAAAAGCTTTCCTGGGTATCATACTGATAGCGCATTGCGACATCGATTATTTTGCTTCCTGGTTTCAGCAACTCAAGTGCTGCTAAAGTCAACCGACGGTTTCTGATATATTCGCCCACTGTCATACCAAATACCAAATGAAAAAGCAACTGAAAATGAGAGCTTGATGTATATGCCTGATTTGAAATCTCGTCTATGCTTATCTTGTCAGTTATATGCTCTTCAATGTATTGAATGCTTTTCGATAAGCACTGTATCCAGTTCATTCCATCCTTCTCCTTTCAGACAGTAATATATATTTATTTGCATTCAAAAGTCATGTTTTAAAATACGATGTTTTGTCCGAGACACAATTTCTATCTAAATCCACTTCATTATTTTGTCTGCTCTTTTCAGAACATTCCGTAATGCTTCAGAGTATAAATTACTTAAAACGCTTGTTACTGATTATGTGGCTCCCTACCTTTACCACTACAGGACTTTCACCTGTAGCATTTGCCAGCTTCGCTGCACGCACACATCAATACTACGCACTCCACGTGGCACGAGCCCCTTGGATTGATGTCCTGGGCCCATTTTCATACCTTACGTTATTTTGACAGGAGTTTCTTATA
>LFTM01000247.1 GCA_001513505.1 Clostridiales bacterium DTU092
GCTGTTACCGGTGTGACACCACAAATTAATAAGATTTTTGAAGTCTCGGGTTTGTATAAAATCATAAAAAAATATAATAGCCTGGATACAGCACTAAGAGACATAAGGGGGTGCAGTAGTTAGTGGATGTTATAAATGAAATGCGTTTGGAATTCTTAAGCAAGTCCCAAAATGAAGCTTTTGCAAGGGTAACGGTTGCAGCTTTTGCAGCTCAGCTTGATCCGACTCTTGAGGAGATTGCAGATATTAAAACCGCGGTATCGGAAGCGGTAACAAATGCTATTATTCATGGCTATGAAAATAGTCCCGGTATTGTAACAATTACAGCCAGGCTATATGCTGGAAAGATTGAAATAGAAGTATTGGATAATGGAAAAGGAATCGAAGATATCGAAAAAGCCAGACAACCTTTATATACCTCGAAACCTGAGTTAGAGCGTTCAGGTATGGGATTTACAGTAATGGAAACATTTATGGATGAGATGGAGGTGGTCTCCGCTCCAGGACAAGGCACCCGTGTAAAACTGATAAAATATCTCGGTAGTTTTAATGAAGAGCTGAGGAGAGAATAATGGATACATTTGAAGCTTATGAGCAGGATGACGGGAAGAAAGCGGTTGAATACAATGAAATGTTGAAACTGATACAAGACGCACAAAATGGTGACTCAAGAGCAAAAGAAGAACTTGTAAATGGAAACATCGCTCTTGTAAAAAGTATAGTTAAAAGGTTTTTAAACAGAGGATATGAATATGAAGATCTTTTGCAAATAGGGGTAATTGGCCTGATAAAGGCTATAAACAACTATAATCCTGAGTTTAAAGTACAGTTTTCTACATATGCGGTTCCTATGATAATGGGTGAGATAAAAAGATTTTTGCGGGATGACGGACCTATTAAGGTAAGCCGTTCTTTGAAAGAGCTGGCTGTTAAGGTACAAACCGTTAAGGAGAGGCTCAAGAACGTACTTTACCGTGAACCAACCATAAATGAAATAGCAAATGAGCTGGAATGCTCCCCGGAAGAAATAGTTCATGCCCTTGAAGCAAACCGTATTCCTTCGTCTATTTACGACGTTATTTATGAAGATGAAGACAACCCGATTCTGCTTATTGATAAAATACATCAGGACAGTAATCAAATGGGAAAACTGGTGGATAGAATTTTGCTTAAAGAAATGCTGTCAAAGCTGGATAAAAGAGAGCGAGCCATTATTATTATGCGTTATTTTCAGGACAGAACCCAAAGCGATATTGCCAATGAACTGGGGATTTCTCAGGTTCAGGTTTCGCGAATAGAAAGAAAGGTACTTTCAAAAATGAGAAAAATGTTGTAAAAAAGCCCGATTTATCGGGCTTTTTACTTTTTTGGATAAATTTCTAATGTAAGAACATAATAAAAAATAAGCGAATGTATGGGTGATAGAAAATGAGGTGATATGATGAAGGTAAAGACCAAAAACTCTGCAGCTATTATGTTAACTGCTTTATTTATAGCATTGGTGTTGTGCATATTCCTATGGGTGTTTTTGTACAAGGGCGTACAGCAGGATAAAACCTATTCAGGTGCAAAATTTATAGACCATAGGATCGCTGATAATATTATAGGATGAAAAAATGAAAAAGGAGTAGTAAATTGAATCTGTATCATCAAATAAAAAGTATAAAACCTGAAGATAAAAACTTTGAGGAAAAAGAGGAAAGACAGACCATAACAAGAAAAATGGCAACTGATAGAAGTATTAGGAACAGAAGAGGAAAAGCAGGGCATTAAGCTTATTGGATGGTTCAGGAAAGGGGTTCATGCTTATGGATGTCAGACAGGAAAAAATAAAAAAAGAATATCAGATATATGTAAAGAGGAAGATGCCAAAATCCAATCTGATAAGAGATTGCATAATGGCCTTTTTTATTGGAGGTTTAATATGTACCATTGGTCAGTTTATCAATAATGTAGCCAAAACTTTTTTCCAGCTAAATATAGAGGAAGCTTCCGCTTTTACTTCTATCATATTGATTTTTCTGGGAGCTCTCTTGACAGGAATGGGTGTTTATGACGATATAGGGAAATATGGCGGAGCAGGTTCGGTAGTACCGATTACCGGATTTGCAAACTCAATAGTTTCACCTGCAATGGAATTCAAGAGAGAAGGATATGTATTTGGAGTAGGAGCCAAATTATTCTCTATAGCCGGGCCAGTCTTGATATATGGTATCAGTACTTCGGTCTTGGTAGGCTTAATATATTTTTTTATAAAGTGAGGGAGAGAAATGTCAAACAGGATAGGTGGCCAAACTATAAAACTGGAAAATCCACCTTGCATTCTTTCCAGAGCTACTATAGTCGGCAAAAAAGAAGGGGAAGGCCCATTGGGCGAGTTTTTTGATGTTGTATTGAAGGATGATTATTTTGGTGAAAAAAGCTGGGAAAAGGCAGAATGCCGCATGTTTCAGGAAGCGGCGATGTTGGCCATCACTAAAGCGGGGAAGCAGGTACAGGATATAAATTATCTGTTTGGTGGTGATCTGTTGAATCAAATTATAACCGCCAACTATGCAGCAAGGAACCTTGGTATACCGTTTTTTGGGTTATACGGCGCTTGTTCGACTCTTACCGAATCTATGTCTCTGGGAGCAATAACAATAAGTGGCAGATATGCCGATTTGGTTTTATGCGCCACTTCCAGCCATTTTTGTACAGCTGAGAGGCAGTTTCGATATCCTCTGGAGATGGGCGCCCAACGGTCTCCGACAGCACAGTGGACGGTAACCGGTGCAGGCGCATTTTTACTGTCCAATGATGACAAGCCGCCCTACATCACCTATATAACTACCGGAAAACTTATTGATTATGGTATTACCGATGCTAACAATATGGGAGCTGCAATGGCACCTGCTGCAGCGGCAGCAATAAAAGCCCACTTTGAAGATACACAACAGGGACCGGATGCCTATGATTTAATCGTAACGGGAGACTTAGGTTCTTTTGGTCGGGATCTGGCCATTGACCTGTTAAAAAAAGAGGGATATGATATAGCCGATCGATTTATCGACTGTGGATGTGAAATTTTCAGTGATGATCAGGATGTGCATGCAGGAGCAAGTGGATGCGCATGTTCTGCTGTGGTGTTTGGAGCTCATATCCTAAAAAATATGGAAGAGGGTAAATATAAACGTATTCTGCTGCTTTCCACCGGTGCGTTGCTGAGTACTACAAGCGTCCAACAGGGAGAATCCATTCCATCAATTGCACATGCAGTTGTCATAGATATGAACAGGGGATGATAATATGGATTATTTAAGGGCATTTTTTGTAGGCGGATTAATTTGCGTGATAGGTCAGATACTTATTGATAAAACGAGTTTAACACCAGCACGGATATTAGTTAGTTTTGTTACTGCCGGTGTTATTCTTACGGCGGTTGGACTTTACGAACCCATAGTTAAATTTGGCGGGGCGGGAGCTACTGTTCCTTTGCCCGGCTTTGGATATACACTGGCAAAGGGAACTATAAAAGCGGTTGATGAAATGGGGGTTCTTGGGGCGTTTACAGGTGGTGTTAAAGCTGCTGCCGGAGGAATCACCGCCGCAATAGTATTTGGCTACCTGATAGCTGTTTTGTTTAACCCTGGAATCTGTCTCTTATACACATCTGACGCTGCCGACGAG
>LFTM01000030.1 GCA_001513505.1 Clostridiales bacterium DTU092
ATACTATTCCAATCACTTAAGTTCCAAGGCTTAGAGCCTGTATAACTTGCTACGGGGCCTCCATCAAACTCGCTTCGCTCAAACAGTGATTCGGCCTTATCCTCCGCTGCGTTAACAGGCTCTAAGCCTCTCCGCAAGGTGGCTTCCATAATATTCTTCAAACACTATATGCCAGCATTCGTTGAACGATCTGGCGGCGGAACTGTTCAATCTTTTCAAAATCCACAGCGGGGATATAATACCCTTCCAACTCATCATGAACAGCTTTTGCCCGGGCAATGTATTCTACCGCCTTATCCAAAAGTGCTGTAAATCTTTTACGGGCATCATCCGCTGCCTTCCTGTATCTTTCATAATCGGTTCCGTTAAACAGGCAATCTTCCAGGTTAAGCCCTTTGTGCAGCTTTACTCCCGGAATTTCCGGCAAGCTGTTTCTGACAGGCTCCCATATGTTTATCACAGCAGTGTTAAGTTCGGGAATAATCACCATATCCAGTTCCCCGGGTTCAACAGGGCAATGAGATCTCTCGGTAGAATAGCCCAGCCACTGGGCTATCTGTGCCACTCTGCTGATAACTTCCTTGGCTCCTGATCCCGGCCTGCCATAAACGGGATAGACCTCCATTCCCGGTGTAAACAGGGTGGCTGCATAATCCCGAATGCCTAACGGTGTTATGGCACAGGCAAAGAAGTGCCTGGTTCCGTTTTTGATCTCCTTATTCTTAAATTTATCAAACAATTCATTAACAAACGAATTTACCATATGCTGATATTTTGATCTATCGAGGCATTTCGCTATATGGCTTTTCCATTCATTGTATGCTATCCTTCCCTCTCTTAATTGGCTGTATGCCGTATTGAACAGCCAACTTCCGTGTTCCGCACATTCAATTATGCGATCCCTGTTTGGAGCAATCAACTCATCATCCCAATATTCTCCAAAGTTCAGCAGTTGATCTACAGCTCCGGGGTATCGGGGCTCCATTACATGGGGGGCGGTACCATCCATAATAGCTACTTTCAAATCCGGTACAGCAAGGGCATCCAGTGAAGCAGGATCCGATGAGCAGTTAAAACATTCAAGAGTATATCCTTTCTCCAGCAAATCCTGACTTATCTTTTTCATAAAAGTGGATTTGCCGACTCCCGGTCCCCCTTTGATTATAAATACTTTGTTTGTGTTAACCTTCAGTATCTCATCAAAGAAGCTTACAAATCCTTCGGTAGTATTTGCTCCGGCAAACATATGCCTGACATATGGGTTTTGTTTCACAAACATTCCTCCCGGTAAACAGATAATACTTCTCTGGTATTATATGCACCATACAGCCCATATATCACAGGCGGTGTAAAATCAAAACGGCCGGATATTAATCCGGCCGTTTCCCCAACGTTTTGCATATTGAAAGGTGTATTAAAAAACTTCCGGGGCATCCTATAAATTTGCCACTTTATATTCGAATACATATTCTCCGGAGCCGATCTCCAGCATTACACCGTTATCAACCGCTTCATATTTTACTATGTCCTCTGCCTGATCCAGCTTTATGCCGCTCTCTTTGACCAGATCCGGCCGGGCACCTGGCAACACCACGGTGGCAGTGGTATTATGAGGTATGGCTATTGACATCTGAACCTGTCCATCTTCACCAATTTTCCACCCGGATTTTATTTTCCCGTATAATGACTGCAATTCAGCTTTTGCATACGTCAGATCTTCACCAAATACAGGCTTGATATATATATGTTTATATCCGGGTTTTTCCTGATCGGTATCAATGCCGGTTACCACCCTGTACAGCCAGTCACCTATGGATCCGTATGCATAGTGGTTAAATGAGTTCATGTCAGGACTCCAGAAAGATCCATCGGGTTTAATGCCATCCCAGTGCTCCGATATAGTAGTTGCATCCGTTACCACCTGGTACAACCAGGATGGGTAATCGGTCTGCATCAGAAGTTTATACGCCACATCGCTGTACCCGTTTTGACTCAATACATGACACAGATAAGGAGTTCCTACAAAACCGGTAGTAAGGGGATAATCATTCTCCCTAATATACTCAACAAGGGTATCGATTACCCGCTTTCTGTGTTTTTCTTCAACCAGATCAAACATAAGGGCCAATACATGAGCCGTTTGTGTCGGAACTGCCAGCCTGCCATTGGAGGTTACAAACTCCTTCCTGAAAGCGTGAATAATATTATTATACAGCTTTGTATACTCCTCAACATCGTCAATTTTGCCCAGCACCTCTGCCGTCTTTACAAGCAGGCTGGTTGAGTATGCATAAAAAGCCGTAGCAATATAATCTTTTGCGGTAGAACCTACGTAGCTGCCTTCCTTGGCATCCAGGCCCAACCAGTCACCAAAATGGAAACCGGTGTTCCACAGGTATTCATTCTCCCCCTGGCGCCTTATGTACTCTACCCATGCCTTCATGCTGTCATACTGTTCCTCAAGTATCCTCTTATCACCATAACACAGGTAAATCGTCCATGGGCATATAAGCGCTGCATCAGCCCAGGCAGCCGAAGAGTGGGCATCATCGCCCAAAACATGCGGAATTACATGAGGTACTCCACCGTTGTCCAGCTGATCCGCCTTCAAATCCTTAAGCCATTTTGCAAAGAATGAGGCGACATTCATGTTAAAGCATGCCGTACGGATAAATACCTGTGCGTCACCGGTCCAGCCAAGACGTTCGTCCCTTTGAGGACAGTCGGTAGGAACATCAAGGAAATTACCCCTCTGGGACCACAGGATATTGTCCTGAAGCCGGTTGATCAAAGGATTGGAACACTCAAAACTTCCGGTGTGCTCCATATCAGAATGGATAACAACTCCTGTAAAATCATCGATAGATGGTTCCCCCGGATATTCTACCAGCTTTACATACCTAAAACCCTGGAATGTAAAATGGGGTTCAAATATCTCCTTCCCGCATCCCTTCAGCGTATACTGGATAGTTTGCTTTGCTTTCCGTAAGTTTTCCGTGTAAAAGTTGCCATCCCGATCCAACACTTCCGCATGCTGAAGGACCACTCTGCTTCCCTCCGGACCTTCCACCGAAAAACGTACCCAGCCTACCATGTTCTGTCCCATGTCCAGAACTTTTTCACCGGCAGGAGTGGTAAATAAAGAGACGGGTTTAATGTATTGTACTGCGCGGACGGGTGGTCCTTCCTGGGCAACTATTATATCTTTAGGTTTATCCAGTTCTACAACATTCCCCCAGTCCGAATCATCATAGTCCGCCTCATCCCAGCCCGTCTTTTCAAGGCGGGCATCATAGTTCTCTCCATGATAAATTTCTGACATGAGTATCGGACCTGTAGAGGTCTTCCAGCTTTTATCTGTTATAATTACCTGTTCCCTGCCATCTTCATACACAATATGGAGCTGTACCAAAGCCGCCAATTTGTCACCGTATATGTTCCTTTGATCTGACCAGGCCAGATTGCCTCTGTACCATCCATCCCCCAATATGACACCGATGGCGTTTTGGCCTTCATTTAGCAGCTCCGTTACATCATAAGTCTGATACTGCAATCTTTTGTTATAACTGGTCCAGCCGGGAGCAAAAAGAAAATCTCCCGCCTTTTTACCGTTTAAACGCAGCTCGTATAATCCTAAACTGGTAGCATAAATTCTGGCGCTCCTTATTTCACCATCTGCTTCAAAAACCTTTCTCATCATGGGACAGGGCCTCAACTCCGCCGAATTGTCTGTGTCCTCCGGCGTAATCCAGTTGGCAATCCATTCTTTTTCATCCAAAAGCCCCATTTCCCAGAAGGCCGTTTCGCTCCAGCCGGATACCCTCCCCTTCTGATCCCATATCCTTACCCTGTAATAATACCTGGTGCGGGATATAAGCGGCTGACCGTTGTACTCAATATGAATGGATTGATCGGATTCCACTTTGCCGGTATCCCATACCGGATTATCAAAATCCTTATCAACAGCAACCTGAACCTGATAGGCAGCCTGCATAACATTTCGATCTTCCGATTGGATAATCCAGCTTATCCTGGGCTTTGTCACATCTATGCCAATGGGATTATCCTTGTACTCACACCTTAAATTAATCACCTCAAGCATTCTCATTCCTCCTTTTTCTTTTTTTAAAAAATATCAAAAATATGTCTTCCACCGGTTATCTCCTGCTTAAAGAGACAGCATTCCGGTGTACAGGAAGAAGACTCAAATCAGAGGCATTTCGGTCATACGGAGGTTTGTACATCCGTATGGGATCAATACAACCTCCTCTATCTCATCGGACACCCATTCCATTCCCGGATATGGCAGAGCAGCACCGTTTTCCATACCCCAATCCACCTTTCTGGCCTTTACATGCGCTCTTATCGGAGCTCCTTCCGGCGAGAAAGGCCAGTCACCCAAAGGAACTTCCTCAAAAACAATGTCTTTATCAGGATTATCTTTATCAATACACAGGCCATAGTTCCATGGAGTTGTGGGATATACTTCATAATCGCAATGAGGGAATTCCCGACCCGGTACATCCTCATTTATCCTCACCCAGCGTTCACCGATAAGCAGTGAATAAACAAGAGGTCCCCTGGTAATTGCATATAGTTGGTTGGGTCGGCTGACAACGCAGGGTTTCATAGGAAGATGAAGGGTAAAAGATGTCTCCCCCTGCCATCTTCGGTTTATGCGGTAAAACCCTCCGGATTCTACCGTTATCCGGCTTTCATCTATGTTAAGCTGAGCATCCTTTGCCCACCCGGGGATTCGTAAATCCAGGGCAAACTCAACCGGCCGATCCACTTTTACAAAAAAATTCAGGGTATCACGGAAGGGATAACCGGTCTTGAGGGTAACCGTCACCTGCGCTCCATTGATACATGTATTTACCGTAGAAGGAGCATAGACTGCAGCTACCAGACCATCAGCACTCCTCATAAAAGTGGAAAGAGCAAGCTTGGGCCACGCCTGGCTAAGATTTGCCGTACAACAGCCATAGTTGGGTTCCAGTCCGAACAGGTTTGATTCACCGCTGTTGGTCCCAAATACAGGATTGCCCTGCCGGCTGCACTCCACCTGGTTTACCTGCTGATCATACTGATGCGTCCACATATCAGGACTGAAAGTGGCAGGCAAAGCATTATAAGCAATCTTCTCCAGACGGTCACCCCAATGGGAACGCCCTGTAATAGCCAGAAGATGCTCCAGTGAATACATATATTCAACCACTGCGCACAACTCGGTGCCCCGAACCGGACTGGTACCTGCCAGGCATTCATCCCCGGTGAATACTCCCGTTACCGTCCCATGATATTTATCCAGCAGGTTTACCATGTATTCCGGGCTATCCAGGTGTTCGCTCACTCCCGTCAGCCGCCATAGCAGTGCGCCGGACTTGAGCATCATTGCATTATTTACCACATGGCTCATAAAACTCCAGCGTCCTTTTTCATCAGGTTCTTTGTATGGCCAGCGTTTATAAAAACCTATCCAATCAAAACCCTGAGCACAGAGTTTTATGGCAAGATGCAACAGCCATTCCTCATGGGTACGCTCATACAACCACCATATGGAGATTAGACTTTCAAACCAGCGGGTTTGCCCCCAACCAAAGAGTGTGGTTCTGTCAATATGCCTGTCCAGGGATATTAAAGCTTTGCGTACCACATCTTCCACCCGGGGATCGCCGGTGACGTCATGGTAAACCACCAACACCTTTAGTATGAGGAACAGTGCCCACAAGTCATAGGTTGTCCGCTCCTTATCCCGTTCATTTTCAGGACAGATCCAGCCGTCCGGAGCCTGATTGTTTATAATAATGTCCATGTAACGGCATGCCCGGGTCTTCATATCCTCGTCATCCAGCAGCCAGGCTAACGGTATGAAACCATCCAACCAATAAGGAAGCCGTTCCCAGCCTTCTGTGC
>LFTM01000164.1 GCA_001513505.1 Clostridiales bacterium DTU092
ATCAAAGGGTTTTCCTTTGTACTTAATTTTTTTGTCTGTGAGAGGTGAGTTGTTTGAAGTATATAGAGAAAATAAAAAATGATCTGGCCCAATACATAGATCAGGAAAAAGCAGAATTTTTCCCTAAATTTTTCAATGCTTTTCCAGGTGGTTATGGAGAAGGGGACCGGTTCTTAGGTGTAAAAGTACCGGATCAGCGTAAGGTTGCAAAGAAATATTATAAAGACATTTCGCTAGATGCAGTTGAAAAGCTTTTGAGGAAGCCTGTTCATGAATACCGTCTCACAGCATTGCTGATCCTGGTTAATAAGTTTGAAAAGGCAAAAGCACATGAAGACAGGAAATCCATTGTGGACTTATATTTAAATAATCTGAGGTATGTGAACAATTGGGATTTGGTGGATTCATCGGCCTACAAGATATTAGGTGCATATCTTTTGGATAAGGACAGAAGTATTCTGTACCGGCTTGCCAGCTCTGATCACCTCTGGAGTCAAAGGGTTGCAATTATAGCAACACTGTATTTTATCCGTAAAAATCAATTTTCGGATACCCTGAATATCGCTAAAATCTTGTTAAACCACGAGCATGATCTGATTCATAAGGCGGTTGGATGGATGCTTAGGGAAGTAGGCAAGAGGGATTTTCAAACCGAGTTTGAATTTTTGAAAACGCACTACAAACAGATGCCTCGCACCATGCTTAGATATGCGATAGAGAAGTTTGAACCGGAGTTAAGGCAGCGATTCTTAAATGGTTTGGTCTGATAACAGTACTCAAAAAAGCTTGTAATAAATACTTATAAAATATAAAATAAGTACTATGTGAAGAACAATATAAGCCAAAACCATATTGTAAACGGTTTTTTGGAAGTTTAAAAAGCGGGCTGACTGTGGGAAAATTTGTGTAATTCTGTTTTCTATGTCCTGTCTGACTGGTGGGTTAGACCAGGATTCCGGGAAGTGAATTTTATTTATTAAGGAAGAAGGAATTGTAGTAAGAGAGGGATCATAAAGGATGAAGAAATTATTGAAAAAACACCAGTTACTACGTACCCTAATTGAGCTGCGCGGGAATTCACGTGCTTGTGTTTATACTGAACCTATGTGGGGACTTTCCATGAATCTTTGCCTGCCTTATGCAACTGTGTATATGCTTGCTTTGGGTTTAAACGATGTACAGGTAGGAATTGTCGCTTCAATCTATATGTTTTCCCAGATGATATTTGCATTTCTGTCAGGTGCTATTACCGATAAATTGGGGCGCAGATTAAGTACAGCGATATTTGATTTTTTGGCCTGGAGCGTTCCTTGCCTGATATGGGCTTTTAGTCATGGTTTTTGGTTTTTTGTCGTCGCTGCAATGCTTAATGGTATGATGAAGATACCTCAGGTATCATGGAATTGTTTATTGATAGAGGATGCTCCAAAGGATAGAATTACTCATATATATTCATGGGTATTAATTGCCGGTAACCTATCCGCACTGTTTGCGCCGATATCCTCAATTATGGTAGCAAAGTTAACACTTGTTCCCGCGATACGGATACTATATATTAATGCCTTTATTATAATGACTTTAAAGGCAATAATTTTGTATAAATTCTCAACGGAAACGGCTATAGGCAAAACCCGACGTGAGATATCCCGCAATATATCATGGGTTGAGATGCTGTCCGGGTATAAAAGTGCAATAAACAAGATAATAAATTCCCGAGGAACAATATTTGCTATAATAATCTGTGTTTTAGTAGAAATTGTGACTATGATTGGGACGACCTTCTGGCAAATAGTAGCTTCCCGCAGAATCGGTATCCCTGACTCATTATTGCCTGTTTTTCCAATGGCACGCAGTATGCTCACCATTATTCTTTTCTTCACGGTTATCTCCCGTATTAAACAAACTAAACTGAAATGGCCATTGTACGGGGGTTTTTTAAGTTCAATAGCTGGTTATATATTGTTAATATCGATAACAAACACCGGTGTGTGGGGATATATAATATTGTCGGTTTCTTTAATATTTGAGGCCTTAGGCGGTGCTGTACTGAGCACACTTAGAGAATCGCTGGTTGCCATTTATGCTGATCCTGAGGAACGGTCGGGGATTATGGCCTTGCTTCAGACGGTAGTAATGCTGATGAGCGTACCCTTTGGATATATAGGCGGGCTGCTAAGCGATATCTCAAGAATATTGCCTTTTGTTATGAGTATCGTATTGTTACTGTTGGGTATCATTGCAACTACTGTGTTTTATCATCAGCCTTCGATGCAAAGGAACTTAAAAACAAAGGAGAGCATTTAAGCACGGAAGGCGATGTTTGGAAGTTTATATTGAAGAATTTTATATTAGACAACAAGAAAAAAGGCAGTCTGTTTAGACTGCCTTGTAATTTTTCACTAATCTGAACTCCTTTTTCACTTCATCGGACGGCTCTTTGGACAGCAGTGATGCTATCACAATAGCAACACAGGAGAATAAAAACGCCGGAAGCAGTTCGTATATGCTGAATATGCCTCCCAGGGGATTAAGGAGTAATTTCCATATGAACACTGTCGCACCACCCGTAACCATACCTGCGATAGCACCTGCCCTGGTTGTTCTTTCCCAGAAGAGTGAAAATAACATGATTGGTCCGAAAGTGGCGCCAAATCCTGCCCATGCAAAGGATACCACTCTGAATATGATACTGTTTTCATCGAGCGCAATCAGTATTGCAACTAAGGATATGACAAGTAATGTAAGTCTTGTGACACGCAGTACAACCTTGTCATCAGCCTCTTTATTAAGAAGTCCCTGGTATATATTCTTGGATACCGAAGAGGCAGCGATCAGAAGGTATGAGTCAGCGGAACTGATGATTGCAGCCAGTATGCCTGCCAGCACAACCCCTGCCAATAGAGAAAAGAAGAAATCAGTTGACATCTTTATAAAAATGTTTTCTGACAAGCTGGGTGTCAGAAAGGCATCGGGATAGAGTATCCTGCCGGTTATGCCAATTATCACAGCTGCTGCCAATGATATAATAACCCAAATGGTAGCGATTCTTCGTGAGAATTTTATATTTTCTGATTTGTTAATAGCCATAAATTTTACTAATACATGGGGCATACCAAAGTAACCCAGTCCCCATGAAAGAGTAGAAATGATGAATAGCCAATCTAAATTAATAGCCTCAAGGAATGCAGGAGTATTATTTTCGACTAGTTGGACACCATCGGCTGTTTTGGGCTGTGCAATAGAAAAGATGTCAAAAAAGCCGGGAATATCCTTTGCTTTATCAATCATGGAGGATAATCCTCCGGTTGCTGTTATCCCAAAGATAACCACAATGGTAAGTGCAAAAAACATAACTATACCTTGTAGAAAGTCGGAGGCGCTTTCTGCAAGAAATCCACCTATAAAAGTATATGAAATCACAAATAAAGCACCTATAATCATTGTGTATATGTATTTAGTATTAAATATCATGCTAAACAGTTTGCCGACACCTACAAAACAGCTGGCAGCGTAAATGATGAAGAAAACCAGTATAAAAATGGCTGCAATGGTCATTATGGCTTTTTTGTCTTCTTTAAATCTATTGCTCAAAAAATCAGGTATGGTAATGGCATCCCCTGCAACATGAGAATAAATACGCAACCTCTTTGCTACTAACAACCAGTTTAAATAAGTGCCTATACAAAGTCCAAGAGCTGTCCAGAAAGCTTCTCCCATGCCCGACCAATAGGCCACACCGGGCAGCCCCATGAGAAGCCATCCGCTCATATCGGAAGCTTCAGCGGCCATTGCCGTAACCCAGGGACCTAAGGATCTGCCACCGATTAAATAATGACTACTGCTTTGACTGGCTCGTTTTGCATAGTATAAGCCTATACCTACAACGGTTGCAATATAAATACTCATTGCAATAGTAATTTGAATCTTATCCATATTCATATTAAAAAATATCACTCCTTAATATTTATTAATGCATAAATATACGTAATGTCTATATTATATTTAATAATTTACTACTGTGCAACAGTAAATTAGATATTGTGGATTCGTATTAATCTCTCTGGAACACCCCTGATTTCAACCAGAAAAATAAATGGTGCTTTTTCTCCGGCTATGGTATAATTTAAAAAAGCTAGATTCACTTCTTTGTTGTCGCTTATCACACAGGTTTCTCCGGCAGTATAAACTGATTATAAGGAAAGAATTATATGCACGTTTTCATTACATGAACAAGATCATTAGGAATTGTAAATATTTGAGGAGGCCGTTTGGAATGATTGAAAAAGGTTTTAATCAATTATACTGGGGATTTCTATTTACAATGCTGGATTTTAGAATACAAGGCTTTGATGTTTTACCGGATTTTGTAGGATATTTATTGTTCGCTTCAGGTTTTGGGATTCTTGCTGCAAACAGTATGTATTTTAAAAAAGCATCAAAGCTTAATATTCCCATGATCATACTGTCTATTTTTACGATATATGAAAGACCAAAACAAGAGCCGGGTATTAATATTGATTTACTGGGTTCTATAGTAGGAATTGTATCACTGATACTGGGGTTGCTAATCATATACTATCTTTTTGCAGGAGTTAAAGAAATGAGTGTAAACGTCCACCAGGATATTTATGAAGAAGCAGACATACGCTGGAGACAGTATTTAATGCTGCAGATCGCTGTTATGCTTGGGTTTGTAATAATATTTATTCCATTTCTCAACTTTTTATATATTATCGGTTTACTTGCAGCATCAGTTGTTTTAATGTTTGTAATAATGGGTTTTATGAAGAGATGTGGAGAACAGCTGGCTAATAATCCATAGGTTTAGGATATAAATAACTCGCATTTTTACGCAGATCCGCTCTTCGTTTTTTGAGAGTAAATAATTGTCGTGGAGGGATAAGCATGCAAGATGGCAATCTAATTTCTATTTTACTGGTGGGCATCGGGGGATATGGCAATCTGTACGTTGATGAGTTGCTGAAAAACATGAGCCGGGGCGATTTTATAATTGCAGGTGCGGTAGATCCGATACCGCAGAACTGTCGTAATTTTCAAAAGCTAAAAGAAATGAAGATCCCCATTTTTTCTTCCGTGGAAGAGTTCTATGCGAACTCAAAAGCTGATCTGGCCATTATATCGAGTCCAATTCATTTTCACTGCGAGCAAACCTGTATTGCTTTGGCTGAACAAAGCAACGTGTTGTGCGAAAAGCCTGTAAGCGCAACTATTCAAGAATCCCGGCGGATGATTGAAGCCCGGGATAATGCAGGAAAGATTGTGGCTGTAGGTTACCAGTGGTCGTACAGTGATGCCATACATGCCCTGAAAAAAGATATTCAATCCGGATTGTTTGGCAGAGCCAAAAGATTCAAAACCATTGTGCTCTGGCCTAGAAATAAAAATTATTACAGCCGGGGCTGGGCGGGCAAGATACGGGATTCACAGGGAAAATGGATACTGGATAGCGTTGCCAGCAATGCTACGGCTCACTATCTGCATAACATGTTTTATGTGCTGGGGAAAGAAACAGATGAGAGCGCCAAGCCTGCTTATTTGATGGCGGAACTGTATCGTGCCAATGAAATTGAGAATTTTGATACTTCTGCCGTTAGAATCTATACTCAGAATGATGTGGAGCTGTTGTTTTATGCTACGCATGCCGTGATAGAGACCGTCGATCCTACTTTTTGTTTTGAATTTGAAAAGGGAAAGGTTTTGTACGGTGATGGCGGTGATGATGATGAAAACATAGTAGCCGTGTGCAATGATGGAACCCGTAAGGTTTACGGAGATCCTTTCGAAAACAGTATGAACAAGCTGTGGATGACTATTGATGCCATCAAAGGTCTGCGGCCGGTGGTATGTGGGATTGAGGCTGCAAGTTCCCATACATTGTGCATCAACGGTATGCATCAGTCTGTTCCACAAATACCACATTTCCCGGAAAACCTGATCAGGTATGATGAAAACTCAGAAATAACCTGGGTGGAAGGATTAAGCGATGTAATAAAGACATGCTACCGGGAATGGAAACTGCCGCATGAGATTGGTGTTTCCTGGGCAAGGGCCGGCAGGAAAATGGATTTATATAATTACGAATTCTTTGATGGAGAGGGGATAGGATGAAAGTTGTTATTATAGGAGGCAGCGGGCATTACGGCTATGCACTTGAGGGCATAAAAGAAGATAGGAATATATCTATTACTGGGATAGCCCCGGGTTCGGAAGGGGAAGATGTCAACGCGGTTTATCAGGCAGCGTGTAATCTTGGACATGCACCCCGGATATTTGATGACTACAGAAGCATGCTGGATGAGCAAAAGCCTGATATTGCAGTGGTTGACTGCTTCTTTGGGTATCACGCCGAAGTGATAAAACAGGTACTCAAACGGGGAATTCATGTCTTTGTAGACAAGCCGGTTGCCATCACATTTGAAGAGTTAGAGGAGCTTAAGGAGATCTATTCTAAATCGGATGTGTACCTTGCAGCGATGTTTGGAATACGGTATTCTGCGCATTTTATGACAGCCTGGAGGATGGTGAAGGAAGGTGTGGTGGGACAAATACGGCTGATGAATGCTCAAAAGTCATATAAACTTGGTCGGAGAAGCGGATTTTATAAATCCCGTTCAACTTATGGCGGTACCATTCCCTGGGTAGGGAGTCATGCGATTGATTGGCTTTACTGGTTTAGCGGTGAAAAATTTGTATCGGTATATGCGTCCCATTCTACCCGATATAACCAGGATCATGGAGAACTTGAAGTTTCAGCTTTGTGTCATTTTACGCTGTCGAATGAGATATTTGGCTCCGTCAGCATTGATTATCTGCGTCCCGGAGAGGCTCCTACCCATGGTGATGACCGGTTACGTATTGTTGGTACCCGCGGTATCTTGGAAGTGAGAAACGGCAAGGTGTTTCTGATAAACGATGAGATCGATGGAATAAGAGAAGTTCCACTGCTATCAGAACAGAATATATTTCTTGACTTTTTAAAGCAGGTGAGAGGACAAGGGAACTGCCTGGTCAGTGCAGAGGATTCTTTTTATGTAACAGAGGCCTGCCTGAAAGCCAGACAGTCTGCAGACGAGAAAAAGGTGATATGGTTTTGAATGCTGTTATGCCGGCAAAGAGTTAATGCTTTTCTGATGCTGTAAAATTTGCGGTCAATGCATGTGTAATATGCGTGACGAAAATCGAAGCAATGGGAAAGCACTTTATTGAACCCTTTTGCAATCAGTTCAAATCATAAAATGATATGGAGGTGAAAAATCATGAAGTACAACATTTTTGGAGGAAATTTACCGGCAGTGACGATTACTTTAAATGCCGGGGAGAGTATTTATACTCAATCGGGTGGGATGACCTGGATGACTGACAATATTTCAATGGAAACAAATATGAAAGGAGGATTTTTTAAGGGACTTGGCAGGATGCTTTCAGGTGAATCGCTCTTTATGGCAACCTATACTGCCCGGACCGATGGAGCAGAGATTACACTTGCATCAACATTTCCCGGCTCAATAATTGCTGTTGATATAGGTGAAGAGAATATCATTCTTCAAAAGAACGCATTCTTGTGTGCACAGCCGACAGTTGAGCTTAGCACCTATGTTACTAAGAAAATAAGTTCTGGTTTATTCGGAGGAGAAGGTTTTATACTGCAGAAATTGACCGGTCACGGATATGCATTCTTTGAAATTGATGGAACGTGTTATGAAAAGGTTCTTGCTCCCGGAGAAGTATTGAAAGTTGATACTGGCAACGTAGCGGCTTTTGAAGAAAAGGTAGGTTATGAAGTAGAAAGAATAAAAGGATTTAAAAACATTTTATTTGGCGGGGAAGGTTTGTTCATTACAAAGCTTACAGGACCTGGTAAAGTTTGGCTTCAGACAATGACAATGCCCGGTTTTGCTGAAAGGTTAATTCCATTTTTACCAATAAGGAATGATTAAATAGGAGGCATGGGCATTTCAACGGTTTACATACCTGTTGATTAAGTACACAGCCGTCCGGTTTCTGTTTTATTGCCAGGCATGCAGCTGATTCGGACGGCTCACTTTTGCCATTTTATAGTATGATGTTGTTTTGCATATTCCTTCAAAATGGACTGTTGAGTAATTAATGATGAAATAACAGATATCATTTCTGCAATGACAAAAGTAGTCCAAACATAAAAAAAGCATGGCGGAAAATTGCATGCGGATTACATATATCCGGTTGTTTTGAACCACTCAAGTGCGTCCATGTAAAGTTCCATAAAACGATTCATGCCAATAC
>LFTM01000096.1 GCA_001513505.1 Clostridiales bacterium DTU092
GAATTGCAGTTACCAGACTGCTGCTGTCGGTGGGGCTTAAGGATGTTGTACTATGCGACAGGATGGGGGCAATTTACAGCGGAAGGGACGGCTTGAATTCTGAAAAAGCCGATATAGCAACGATAACAAATCCAGAGAGAAGAAAAGGTTCGTTGAAGGAAGTAATTGCAGGCGCAGATGTGTTTATTGGCTTATCGGGACCAGGTTTAGTAACCGGTGATATGGTAAGAAGCATGGCCAGAGATCCCATAATCTTTGCCATGGCCAATCCAATTCCGGAGATAATGCCTGATGAAGCAAGAGAGGCCGGTGCCAGGGTGATTGGAACGGGACGATCTGATTTTCCAAACCAGATTAATAATGTACTGGCTTTTCCGGGAATTTTCAGAGGTGCTTTGGATGTAAGGGCCCGGGATATAAACAATGAAATGAAGATAGCAGCGGCGTACGCCATAGCATCTCTGGTCAGTGACGATAAATTGAGTGAGGAATACATATTGCCCGCACCTTTTGATACCAGGGTTGGAAAGACGGTTGCAGCAGCCGTTGCTGAAGCGGCAAGAAAAACCGGGGCAGCAAGGATATAAAAGAGTGTTATAGATGGATATTGAAAATTATTATAAGGGTGTTAAAATAGAGTTTGGATTGATATGGTTAACCGATGTAAGGCTCCGGGGAAAATCCCGGAGCCTTACAGAAGTTTAGCAGTTTATTTTAAATAAGAGGAGGAATACATCTGATGCGGGGTATGGTATTTCTGGGTAATAAAAAAACAGAAATTAAAGAATTTCCTGATCTGGTTCCTGGTCCGGGGGAGGTAGTAATAAACATTAAAACTTCTGGATTATGCGGTTCGGATCTCCATACATATTATGCTGAGTATACTGATCCCAATCGCATCATGGGACATGAAGGAGCCGGCATTGTAACCCGGATTGGTGAAGGTGTTACGAATGTAAAAGAAGGAGACCGTGTTGCCATCTATCACTTTATTACATGTGGAATGTGCCGGTACTGTATGAGTGGATACGGACAATTCTGTCCGGATAAAAAGGGTCTTGGCGGTGCTGCTGACGGTACTCATGCGGAGCAAATCCTTGTTAAGGCTGAAAACTGCCTTCCTTTGCCGGATGATATATCATTTGCAGTAGGTGCATTTATAGGCTGTTTTGCCGGAACTTCCTATTCGGCGATGAAAAAACTTCAGCCCAATGGACTTACTACACTTGCGGTATTTGGTTTAGGTCCGGTAGGGATGGCAGGTGTCCAGTATGCTAAAGCCATGGGAGCGCGGGTTATAGGAATTGATCATATACCGGAACGACTAAATCATGCTAAAGAGTTGGGAGCAGATGATGTTATTAATTTTGCTGAACAGGATACTGTTAAAGCTTTGCTTGAGATGACCGATGGAAAGGGCCCTGAATTGATATATGAATCATCCGGAAGTCCGCAGGCACAAAAAAATGCTATAGAAAGCGCGGCTGTTCAGGGGAAAGTATGTCTGGTAGGTTATAACGGTCCGATGTCGCTTAAGACAGATAGCATTCCCAATCTTTACATTGCTATCGGTAAGGAATTAACCATAATGGGCTCTTCTGTGATGCCCCGGCACCATCATTACGAAATAATTGACTTTATTCGCAGAAAGAATATTGATCTGGAAAAAATGGTTACTCATCGTTTCCCATTTGACCGGATCGATAAAGCATTTGAAGTATTTGACACAGGCAAAACCGGGAAGGTTATAGTTGAAATGTAAACTTAGCTGTTTTCAAAGTGCGGTAAATAAATTATTTATTTACCGCACTTTTATTATGTTTATGGATAATGAATAAACGTCATTATACTGAGGCTTGTAATTCTATTTATAAAATATCTCATTTTAATTTTTGTTGTACTATGTTAAAATTAAGATATATGCCCTGCTTATATAAGACTGTTTAAACGGTTGCAAAAATATATACAGTTATTTTTTGTACGTAAGGAGAAGATAGACTTGAAGGTATACGCGCTGGTAGGCCGAAGCGGTACGGGGAAGAGCTATAAAGCCCATATGCTGGCCAGTGAGAAGGGAATTGAATATATAATAGACGACGGCTTGTTTATAAAAGGTAATAAAATATTGGCGGGTATTTCGGCCAAGAAGGAATCTACCAGGGTAGCTGCTGTTCGAAGGGCGCTTTTTCTGCATCCCGAACATGCCAGAGAGGTAAAGGAGGCCATCCGGGAAGCTGAACCTGAATCCATGTTGATCCTGGGGACATCAGAAAAAATGATTAGCAGAATAACTTCTCAGCTTGGCCTTCCTCCGGTTACAGAGATTATTACGATTGATGATATTTCCACCCAGGGTGAGATAAGACGGGCGCAAAGATACCGCCATGAACAGGGCAAGCATGTTATTCCCGTACCTACATTTGAAATTCGTAAGGACTTTTCTGGCTATTTTATTGACCCGCTAAAAATTTTCAGGGTAGTAGGCAAAGGGAAGAGGATAGAGACACTGGAGAAAACGGTGGTGCGTCCCACCTACAGCTATATGGGCAGGTTCTATATAGCCGATACAGCTATTGAAGCCATTGCAGCATATAATGCTGCTAATGTGGAAGGTGTGTACCGGGTTTTAAGTACCAGCATAAAAAGCAGGGATGACGGGCTGTTGATATTTATTGAGGTTGCCGTGAGATTCGGGTTCAGGATACATAATGTACTGGAAACCGTCCAGTCCAATATAGCAAAGGATATAGACAGACTAACCGGTATCAACGTCATACAGGTAAACGTCACTGCCAAATCTTTGGTGGTTTAGTTACAGAAACAGAAACAGCATATAATTGAAAGGGGAACGGTATGTATAAGATAGTTTACAAAGAAAAACTGGCTTCAGGTATTTGGATGATGAAG
>LFTM01000304.1 GCA_001513505.1 Clostridiales bacterium DTU092
CGTAAGCGAGTTTGATGAAAGCCTGGAGCGAGTTTTACTTATTTCTAGCCTTGGAACTCCAGCGATCGGAATAGTATTCTGCAAATTAATATAGTTAATGATATTCTGCAAACAAAGCATACACGTTCACTACAAAATTTGAAAAGGTGCATGAAGCAGCAAAAGTTTTTGACAAAATACATAGCTATGTTTTTTAATATATATTATAATAATGAATAAGTTGGTTTTAAAAAGCTCATACCGGAAAATCCGAGTACAATTATGACCGTTAATTTGCAAAAGAAAAATCTATAGATGGGAGAAGCGGGTTTTATGGGTTTAAAAGTGTGTTCACTCTCAAGTGGCAGCAGCGGTAATGCGACGTACATAGGAACTGACAGGGCAAATATACTGGTGGACGCAGGATTATCGGCCAAATATATCATAAAGGCACTTAAACATATAAACATATCCCCCTCTGATCTGGATGCTATTCTTGTATCCCATGAACATACTGATCATATAAAGGGAGCAGGTGTGTTATCCCGTAAATTTAACATACCGGTATATGCAAACCAGCAGACATGGGAAGCCATGAAAGATAAGCTTGGGAATATAAAAAGCAATAATATGCGGATATTTTATACGAACATGGATTTTTATATAAAGGACATAAATGTTCAATCCTTTGCAATACCCCATGATGCAGCGGAACCGGTGGGTTTTTGTTTTTATCACGGCAACAAAAAAATTAGTATTGCAACCGATTTAGGACATACTAACAATAGCATTATCAGGACGGTCATGGATTCGGATCTGATTTTGCTGGAATCCAACCATGATTTAAATATGCTCCAGGAAGGTTCCTATCCATGGCCATTAAAAAAACGTATAATGGGCAGATACGGTCACTTGTCCAATGAACAGGCCGGCCGGGCTTTGGTTGAAATGCTCAAAGGCAAAGTGATCTATGTCCTTCTGGCGCATTTGAGCAAAGACAACAACTTTCCTCAACTTGCATATGAAACGGTAGTGGACATACTTAATGAAACGGGTATCCGGCCGGGGAAGGACGTAGTTATAGATATGACTTACAGGGAAGGAATCAGTAATTTTTATCATATTGGCTAATCGTCTATTTTTTGGGATTGGGGGTGTTATTAAGCAGGATTTTAAGGAGGAAATACCGCTGTGAAAATGCCAAAACATTGGATCTCCATACTGGTATGTGGATTTTTAGTGATAGAATTGCTGCTTCTGGTTATCTCGTGCGGATGGGGGGTTACTGAAACGCCGCGGGAGCCGGACTACAACTACTCACAGAGTAATGAAGGCAATCCCGCGCCTATTGAGGTTCAACAGGAGAATAAAGCGTCAAATCATTCTATTGCCCGGATTATAAAAAAAGTAAGCCCATCCGTTGTGGGGATTTCAACGGTACATATGACAAGAGATTCGTTATTGGATGATGCTGAGCTAATAGAAGGGATTGGTTCGGGGGTAATTGTGCATTCTACAGGCTATATCCTGACCAATGAGCATGTGGTCGGAGGAGATCCTGAAAATATAAAAGTTATTCTTGAGAACGGTGATGAACTGGAGGGCCGTAATCTGTGGTCGGATCCCACTCTGGATTTGGCTATTGTTAAGGTGGATGCGGTTAATCTGCCTGCTGCCGTTCTTGGAAACAGCCAACAGCTTGAGGTAGGTGATATGGCTATTGCCATAGGTACTCCTCTGGGGCTGCAGTTTAAACACACGGTTACCTCCGGGATTATCAGCGCTCTTAACCGCACCGTTAAGGTCCCGACGGAACGGGGCCAGAACTATATGGAAGATTTGATTCAAACAGATGCATCCATAAACCCCGGGAACAGCGGCGGACCACTGATCAACGCAAATGGTGAGGTGGTCGGGATTAATACCATTAAGGTAACCAGTGCTGAAGGGATAGGTTTTGCGATTCCTATTGAGGTAGCCAAACCGGTCATCAGGCACTTTATTGAGGAGGGTGAATTTGTTACCCCGTACATTGGGATTGTAGGTTTTGATAAGGAGATAGCACGGTATTACAAGCAGGAAAAAGATATACAGGAAGGCGTGTATGTAGTCGATATAGATGAGCGGGGACCTGCGTATAAGGCGGGTATAAGAGTTGACGATATAATAACCCGTGTGGGGGACATAAAGGTTACAAAGATGCTGGAGCTTAGAAGCGCTATTTATTCATATAAAGTGGGAGACAGGGTCGGTATTCGTTTTATTAGGCGGGGTAAAGAGCATGTTGTTGAAATGGTGCTGGGCAAAAAACCAATATAGATAGATAAATAATGGTTTGAGGAGGAAGAGCTTTATGGATTATGTTAACGGAAGAAGGGATGGGCCGCAACAGCATAACTGGCCAACCATATTCGGCTGTAATATGCTATATTTTATCGTCCTCGCATTAATGATTCTGTTATCCGGAGCAGTAGGCGTATTAAGACTGGAACTGGCGGACACCGGGCAATGGCTGACAGCCACCTTCATTATGGAGATTCTGGTAATAGGCATTCCCCCTGTCTTATACCTGTTATTAAGAAAAATAGATATAAGACAGACTGTCCGGCTAAACAAAACAGGGGTAAAAGAACTGCTTCTGGTCCTGGGAATGGCAGTGTCCGGCTATGGCATTGTATCTTTCATAAATTTAGTATGGTACTGGATATTGAGCCGTTTTGGCACACCTGTCGCACCGGTATATCCACCTATCAATAATGGCGGACAGTACATAACGGGCTTACTGGTAATGGCGTTAACCCCCGCTCTGGTGGAGGAGTTTTTATTCAGAGGCGTAATGCTGAGAGGGTACGAAAGGCTAGGGACCAAAGTATCAATAATTACAACCGGTGTTCTTTTTGCCGTCCTTCATTTGCGCATTACCAATATACCCGCTATTATTTTCCTGGGTATAATGATTGGTTACGTGGTTGTAAGAACAAATTCCATTTTTTCTGGTGTGTTGTACCATTTCACACAAAATGCCATATCCATATCCCTGCTCTATTTTCAGGAGATTGCCAGAGATTACCTGCAGGATGCCGGAGCTGTGCAGGATAATATGGCTAACATACCACCTGAGATGTGGATAGGTGTTATCATAGTGTGGGGAATAATAGCGTTATTTTCTATAGGATTTTTTCTGTTGTGTGTAACCGCCTTTCATCGTACAACCCGGTTCAGGGCGGAGGCTGAAAGCCCTGTGACCATGGAAACAAGGGTGCTGACCCTTAAGGAGATGCTGCCTTTAATAGGGTCGGGTATTATAGTTGCTATAACGCTGCTCATTGAAATTATGGCTATGATCGGCAAAATATAGCAGCTGCGGATTTCAAAAAATTCACAAATTATTCATACATTATGGAAAATCTTTTGCTATAATGTTAATGGAAAATTATAATTATATATAAGAACATATAAAAATGCAATGGGGGGATACAATTGGTTCAGGTTATAAATTTGACAAAACGGTACGGACAGCACGTAGCAGTTGACAATGTCAGTTTTTCTGTGGAAAAAGGCGAAATCGTGGGTTTTTTAGGTCCGAACGGTGCAGGAAAAACCACTACCATGAACATTATCACCGGTTATATATCCGCTACTGAGGGTTCTGTTAAGGTAGATGGGTTTGATATTCTTGAAGAACCTGAGGAAGTTAAAAAGAGAATAGGATATATGCCGGAATTTCCACCCCTTTATTTGGATATGACGGTTCAGGAATATCTAAATTTTGTAAGCGACATAAAGAAGATTGACCGTGTAACCAAAAAAAGAAGTATGGAAAAGATCATGGACATGGTCAAAATTGGTGATGTCCGTAAAAGGTTGATCAAAAACCTGTCCAAAGGGTACAGACAAAGGGTTGGACTGGCACAGGCGTTAATAGGTGCGCCTCCGGTTCTCATATTGGATGAACCGACTGTAGGTCTGGATCCGAAGCAGATTATCGAAATCCGGAATCTTATTAAGGATTTAGGAAAAGAGCACACAATAATTTTAAGCTCCCATATTCTGCCGGAGGTTAGTGCTGTTTGTGAACGGGTGCTGATAATAAACAAGGGAAAAATTGTCGCCAGCGATACCCCGGAGAACTTGTCCAAACGTTTGGGGGATACGGGAAGGCTAGCAGTCAGGGTGGCTGGCCCTGAACGACAGGTTCTCAAATTAATCAGAGGGCTTGCGGGTATAAAGAGTGTCGAATCTACCGGCGTAAAGGAACCCGGAACTGTTGATATACTGGTAGAAGCCGAGAAGGATATTGACATACGCAGACCGGTATTTTATGCGTTGAGCCGGGCCGAATATCCCATCCTGCAAATGAAGCCCCTTGATCTGACTCTGGAGGAAATATTCCTGCAGGTAACAACACAAGAGAAGGAGGTTTCGTAGAATGCTAGCGGTATTCAGAAGAGAATTAAGAGCATATTTCTTATCGCCAACAGGATATATTTTTATGGGATTTTTCCTGTTACTTTCAGGTTTTTTCTTTGCATTCTCCAATCTGTTTCCAGCCAGCCCGAGCTATATTAACGTGCTGGGCAGTATAACATTTATATTTCTGATAGCTGTTCCCATACTGACTATGAGACTTCTGTCAGAGGAAAGCCGTCAAAAGACCGATCAGCTTCTTCTTACCAGCCCGCTTGGTGTAACCGGTATGGTACTGGGCAAGTATTTTGCTGCGGTAGGAATGTTTTTGATAACGCTGTTGGCAACCTGCTTGTATCCGATTATTTTAAGCTTTTTCGGAACCATAGCAGTGTGGGAAGTTGTCGGTGGATATATCGGTTTCTTTTTACTGGGTTCCGCATTTATTTCAATTGGCCTGTTCGTGTCTTCTTTGACCGACAATCAGGTAATTGCTGCCGTTGTTACATTTAGCGCATTATTATTCATCTGGATATTGGACTGGGTCCTTCAGGGACTGCCAACCGACAGAGCCTCAGGCATAGTTTTTGCCTGTGTAGTGGTTGCCGGTATTGTAGCTCTTGTATATTTTTCAATCAGAAATATATTTGTTAGCGTGGTTATTGCGCTGATTGGCCTGGGCGGTGTGGCAGCACTTTATATAACAAATGAGTTTTTCTTTGATGGTTTAATTGTCAGGGCTTTGGAATGGTTTTCATTGCTCAAGAGGTATGAAGATTTTACAATGGGGATTTTGAGTTTAAGCCCGATAGTGTACTATATAAGTTTTTCTTCCATATTCGTGTTTTTAACGGTACGAATGATTGAGAAGAGAAGATGGAGTTAATAGGGGGGAGAAGGGTAATGAAGTCAGGTTTTAAATTAAGCTTTAGCAGTATAAGGAATTCTTTCAGAGACAAGAAATTTAAGTATGGCGGTTATGCAACATTGATGACTGCAGTTGTAATTGCCATTGCAATAATTATCAACCTGGTAGTGGACCAGATTAACTGGAAATTGGATTTAACGCAGAATCAGATGTTTTCCCTCTCCGACCAGACTTATAAGGTGCTCGACAACCTGAAACAGGATATTAAGATAATCGGTTTGTATGAGACCGGGAAAGAGGATCGTGTTATAACTGAAATCATAGACCGGTATCAAACCCGGTCAAAAAGGGTTACCTTTACAACAATAGATCCTGAGAGATATCCTCAACTGGTTGCAAAATATGAGAAAGACGGTACATCATTGACTACTGGAAGTCTGATCGTAGAAAGCGGTGACCGCTACAAAATAATCAACCGTTATGATTTGGTAAATTATAGCTTTTCTAATGCTTACAATCAGCCTCAGGCTCAGTCCCTGGCAGTAGAACAGCGGCTCACCGGAGCCATACTCTATGTAACTGCTGAAGAGCTGCCCGTTATCTACATGCTGGAGGGTCATGGTGAGGATTCACTGGCTGATGATATAATCAAGCAGCTTGAAATAGAAAACTTTACAACAGAGAATCTGAATCTCATGACTCAGGATGAAGTGCCGGAAGACGCCCATGCGCTGGTTATATTTTCTCCCAAAAGGGATCTCACAAAGGAAGAAGAAGAAAAGTTAAGAAAATATTTGGAAAACGAGGGCAGAGCTATATTCATAATGAAATATTTAAGCGAAGAACTCCCTAACTTCCAGGCGCTGCTGAAGAGTTATGGGGTTACAATAGATCGCAGCATGGTTGTTGAGGGTGACAATAACATGCATGCGGGCAATCCTCTGTACCTGGTGCCAAAACTGGAGAGTCACACCATTTTAAGTCCATTAAAGACCAGTCAGATGTATATGCTGGTACCAGGAGCCCAAAGTATACAGATTCTGGATGTTAAAAAGCGTTCATTAAAAATAGAACCCTTGCTTGTAACCTCGGAGAACTCATGGGCCAAGACCAATATGGAATCAACAACTATCGAGAAGGAAGAGGGCGATCTGGAAGGTCCCTTCAACATTGCGGTTGCTATAACGGACGAAGTATATGAAGACAATAAAAAGAAAGAGACAAAGCTGGTTGTAGTTGGTAATGCTGACTTCCTGAGTTACAACCTGATTTCACAGGTGCCCGGCAATGCCAATTTCCTGTTAAACAGCTTAAACTGGATACAGGACAGGGAAGAGAGTATATCCATACGTCCTAAGAGTCTGACGGTACCGCGTCTTAATATAAACGCATCACAGCAGTTAATCTTAGCCGGTGTGGTTATAATCTTGATCCCGCTTATCATACTGGCGTCAGGGTTTATTGTTTGGCTGAGGAGGAGACATCTATGAGCAAGAGACAACGGAATACTATTGTTCTTGTAGTTGTACTGGCATTGCTGGCAGGCGTGTATTTATATGTGGTAAACCGACCTAAAACCAGCGAGGATAATGCCGATACGCGAATAGAGATATTAAAATTTGATAAGGATACAATTGTTAAGGTGGTACTGGAGTCGGAGGATGGTACATTAACGTTAGAAAAAGTCGACGATGAATGGACCGTTGACCACTCGCGGCCGGTTAAGTTAAGAAAGGTAGCCGTTGATGATATTCTATATAGTTTTGCCAGTCTTTATGCGGAGAGGATAGTGGAGGAAAATCCGGAGGATTTGTCTGTTTATGGTTTGGATAAACCCGCTGTAACCGCCACAGCCTATCTGGAGGACGGGTCGGCCAAGGTCCTGTATCTTGGCAACAAAACTCCTGCAGGCAACACCTATTATCTGATGGCTGAGGGCGATCCCAAAGTTTACACCGTGTGGATGAATCATGGTGAGCATTTCCACTATAAACTGTCGGACATCAGGGAAAAAGAACTGGTGGAGATAAAGACCGATGAACTGACGTATCTGAAAATAGAGGGTAAGGATATACGAACGATTGAAATTCAAGAAAACAAAGAACAAACGGAAGAAGAAGCTTACTTTTTTGTCGGTGCATGGAGAATGATCCAGCCCTATAATTTGCCCAGAGGTGTATCAACGGCGTTTTTAGATAAGGTGTTACAGGGGATAGCCGGACTGGCCGTAGATGCAATTGTAGACAATGAACCAACAGATCTTTCTATATATGGTCTGGATGAACCGAAATATGAGTTGATTGCAAAGGATAAGGAGAATACACTTCATCTCTTTTTTGGTGATGAGACAGAAGATGGTAAGAAGGTTTACTTTAAAACTGCGGATGATGATACAGTATATACCATGACTAAGGGCAAAACGGAGTTTCTTGAGACGAAACCATTTGAAATTGCTGAAAAATCCGCATATATTGTCAGTATCGATAACGTGGATAAAATTATTATTGAGGCCCCTGGGAGAACCAATGTTATAACTCTGACAAGGCGAACTCAAAAGGCTGAAGATGAGGACGAAGAAGACGAGGTTATAACAACATACAGGGTAGACGGAAAAGAGGTTGAGGAAAAGCCGTTTAAAAAATATTACCAGAGTTTAATCGGTCTGCTGGTAGATGCGGAACTTGACAGGGAGCTGGAGGAACAACCTGAGGTAAAGACAACATTTTTCCTGAACAAAGGTTCTGTAAGAGAAGTGCATGTTAACTACGTACCCTACGATAATGATTTTTATGCTGTGTTTGTCAATGGAAAGTCAGAGTTTGTAATATCAAGACGTCAGGTAGCAGGTATGCTTGACACTCTGGAAGCCTTGATCAGCGGTGATTTGGCTAAGGAAGATTAGTTGTACCAATGCCTGATAAAACCTCTTCGATTTAATCAATGATTAAGTCGGAGAGGTTTTTTATTACTGTATTTCTTGCCATTGTACTACAGAAAAATCTTTTACATATGAAGATGAATTGCTTTAGAAAATATGGTAAAATAACTTTGGTTTATATTCATGTCATCTATAAAGTATTACATTTCATAGTAAATAGAAATATTTCATGAAAGGGGATAATGCTCATGGAAAGAAAAGCTTTAATAGTACGGGGAGGCTGGGATGGTCACCAACCCGTGGAGGTATCGGAACTTTTTCGTGACATATTGGTTGAGGAAGGCTTTGAAGTGGAGATCTCCGAAACCCTGGATGCCTTTCTTGATGTAAAGAAACTGAAAGCTCTTGATCTAATCATCCCCGTATGGACCATGGGAACAATAACCAATGAACAGGTGGAACCGGTAATGGAAGCAGTGGCAAGTGGTGTAGGACTTGCAGGCTGTCATGGCGGTATGTGCGACGCCTTCAGGGAGTGCGTCCAGTGGCAATTTATGACTGGCCGCCAGTGGGTTTCTCACCCTGGCGGGGATGGAGTCGAGTACATGGTAAATATTAAAAGAGGTTCCAGTCCTATAGTGGAAGGTATTGAAGATTTCACCGTGAAAAGTGAGCAGTATTATCTGCATGTTGATCCTGCAATTGAGGTTCTGGCTACCACACGATATCCGGTGGTGGATGGACCACATGCCGCTAACGGGCAGGTTGATGTTCCTGTAATCTGGACAAAACGCTGGGGACTGGGAAGAGTGTTCTATTGTTCATTAGGGCATCATGCTGATGTACTTGAACCCGAGCCTGTCAGAACTATTATGCGGAGAGGTTTTCTCTGGGCAGCAGAAGGAAAGGAAATAGCTAAAAAAAGTAAAGACAACATTTCCATGGAAGCAATGAAGCGAATGTTTTAATCAAACAGTATAAAAAATTGTTTGAGAAAGGAATGGTACTTTGGAAAAGGTGAAAATAGGAATTGTCGGATGCGGCAATATAAGCTCAATTTATTTAAAAAACTGCAGTCAGAGGTTTGAAATTCTGGAGGTTGCTGCATGTGCGGATCTTCTGCCTGAAAGGGCACAGGCCAGTGCCAGGGAGTTCAATATACCCAAGGCATGTTCGGTAGATGAGCTGCTTAATGATCCGGAAATTAAGATCGTAGTCAACCTTACCATTCCCAAAGCGCATGCTGAGGTGTGCCTGGCGGCACTGGAAGCCGGAAAAAATGTTTATGTGGAAAAACCCCTGGCTATTACCCGCGAGGAAGGAAAAAAGATACTTGAGCTTGCAAAGTCCAAAGGACTTCTGGTGGGAGCAGCTCCTGATACCTTTATGGGTGCAGGACTGCAGACATGCAGGAAGCTCATTGATGACGGGTGGATAGGAGAACCTATAGCGGCTACGGCATTTATGACCTGTCACGGGCATGAAAGCTGGCATCCTGATCCCGAGTTTTACTATCAGATCGGGGGAGGGCCTATGTTTGATATGGGTCCGTACTACCTGACAGCTCTCATCTCGCTTATTGGGCCGGTAAAGAGGGTTACCGGATCTGCCAGAATTACATTTCCGGAAAGAACGATTACCAGCCAGCCTAAGTATGGTACCAGGATAAAGGTGGAAACCCCAACCCATATTGCCGGGGTTATAGATTTTGAAAATGGTGCTGTGGGAACTATTATTACCAGCTTTGATGTATGGAGCGCCAACCTGCCGTGGATTGAAATATACGGCAGCGAGGGCAGTTTAAGCGTTCCCGATCCAAATACATTTGGCGGACGGGTTCGTGTACGGAGAAAAGATGCTGATGAATGGACAGAAATACCCTTAAGCCACGGGTACGCCGATAACAGCCGGGGGCTTGGAGTTGCTGATATGGCATATGCCCTGTTGTCGGGAAGGCCCCATAGGGCTAATGGAGAGATGGCTTATCATGTACTGGATATCATGCACGGTTTTCTGGAGGCTTCAGAAAGGGGTACTCACTATAAGCTATCCAGTTCGTGTAAGCGCCCTGCGCCCCTGCCCCTTGGATTGAGGGATGGGTTATTGGATGAATAGAAGATAATAATGCAAAAAGTGAGGGAGTTTTTACTCCCTCATTTTTCATATATTCATGATAAAGAACTTGATTGTATCGTATTATCGCTATCATTAGGAGACTTTAAAGTGAGAGCCAGTCCGGTCGCTATTATCGCAGTACTGAGATGGATTATAAAAAGAGGGACAAAACCGAAGGCATCTGCCATAACTCCTACCAGATACGCAAGAAAAGTCGTCGGAAAAGTAATCAGACTTGTAAGCACAAAATATGCAGGACGGTTTTCCTCATCAACAACATCAATTGTATAGTTAGTGTATCCCATCCATGAACCTTTATTAATTCCTGCCAGGAGACACATGGGTACAAGAACAACCAGAGGAGAGACAGTTCTGTGTATACCCAGGCTTATCAGGCCCAGCGAAGGAATGATACAGCTTATAATCATTGACACCAATATAACATACCTGTTACCCATATGTTGGCTGACACTTCCCCAGAAGAAACCCCCGATCAGGGAACCGATGATCTGAATATAGATCATAGTGGAAACCTGGGCAGGGGATAAACCAAAGGTGCCCTTCCCGAATAAAACAATGAATGGGATAACAGCTGCGGAAAAGCTGCCTATAAGCTGAACTGCCAGCATCCGGCTGTAATCTTTGTTTATCTTCAGATAACCCGGCAGCTTTCGGTAATATTCCAGCATGTTAGCCGGAGGTCGTGATGTATTTGTGTTTGTATCCTTGACAAACAGCATTGCCACGGAAGAAAACAGCAGCACTATACCGGCAAGGGAGAAAAGCATGGAATACTTTTCGGGTTCGGATAACCTTGCATTATCCAGGGTTGTTTTTACAATATACCCTGCTATAAGGCTTCCGATCCCGCCTAATACCTGTTGGTTTCCCAATAACCTGCCCCGTTTCTTGCCTGGTATTAAACGTCCTAAAAGATCTGTCCATGGTACCACAACCAGCCCTGCACTTGCCCAAAGAAGCGTATATATAAATAAAAATATCCATACGGTTGTATTGGGATCCAGTTTAAGGGCAAGTATAGGAACCATGATCAGACAGAGTGGACGGAAAAGAAACATAATGGTTGACATAAATGCGGGCATATTCTTTATCCTGCGTATATAGGGACCCAGCAGGAGCTGGGCAATTATTGATGATGCGGTTCGCAGAGTACTGGCCAGCCCGGACAATTTAAGGCTTCCGGTAAATGTATGGATAAAAACCGATACCACCGTATCGGCATCCAGGAATGCAAGGCCGGTGATGAAAAGCGTTCCTTCCAACAAGAGAGCGTAAAAGTTGCGTTTACCTGCATCTTTTTGAGCCATGTTCATTTCTCCCTCTATTTGCTATGATATTCCGCTCCCTATTATAATTGAAAACAGTATTATAGTAAATGACCTGGTTCTATGCTTATATATTGCATCTTAAAAAACCAAACAAAAAAATCGAATTTTAGTAATAATTTTTGTTGAAATGGTAAAATATGTGGTATAATTTGTAGAAGGTTAATGTGTATTTCCATTATTGTATAGAATTGATAAAATTTATAGTGATTTGTTGTGATGGTAAAGAAATATAACAAAAAAGACGGGTTGCATTTTTTGAATGAATGTATAAAAATGGAGATTATTCGGGAATTGTACCAGCGTAACTATGAAAGATTATACCGAATGGCTTACACTATTACAAAGGATAAAGGAGCGGCTGAAGATGCCGTACATGATGCTTTTGTAAAAGCAATTAATGGGCTGGAGAGTGTAAGAAGCCCGGATAAATTGGATAGCTGGATTTATGTTATAGTAAGGAATGAGGCCCTGGGGTCTTCTATAAAAAAGAAAAGAATTGTATTCACTGATTATGGGGATGAATCTTTTGCATCAACGACTGCTTTAAATATACCTGAGGAATGGATAATTAGAAGGAAAGACAGGAAGTTCATTGTAGAAACCATTGAGCGCATGAAGCCTGCCCTTAAAGAGGTTATATATCTTCGGTACTACGCTGGTCTGAATCTAAAAGAGATTTCTGTTCTTCTGGGCAAAAAACAAAGCACAATTCGGATGCGATATTTGCGGGCAAAGAGATGTCTTTACAGAAATTTATGGGATAGGATATAAAACTTAATTAAAGTGAGGTTGGATAT
>LFTM01000275.1 GCA_001513505.1 Clostridiales bacterium DTU092
GCTTAATATATCTGCTTTTACATTTTGGGCATAAAGATGGATACGAATAGCTTTGCCCGCAGTAGTGACACTTAAGCATCCTGTCATATGCATGATAGGTAAGAGATATATCGCAATTTCTGCACTTTAGAACAAATCCGCATGATCTGCAGGAAACAAAATTAGCATATCCCCTCCGGTTAAGAAGTAATATAGCCTGTTCCTGCTTGTTCAACACATCAGACAGGGCCCGGTACAAAGAGCCGCTCAATATGCTGCGGTTACCCTTTTCAATCTCCTTTCTCATGTCGACAACCTCAACCGGAGGAAGCGGTTTATTATCAACACGGTGTTTTATATATATACACTTGTACTCCCCGGTTCGTGCCTTGTAGTGATCTGAAACAGACGGAGTTGCTGTCCCCAGAAGAAGAACGGCATCCTCCAACTCGCATCTTTTTTTTGCTACATCTATAGCATGATACCTGGGCTTCATGTCGGATTTATAGCTGTCTTCATGGGCTTCATCGATTATTATCAGCCCCAGCCGTTCAACCGGAGCAAACACCGCTGAGCGTGCTCCCACTACAATGCTTGCCTGCCGGCTTTGTATCCTGCGCCATTCATCAAAACGCTCGCCCAAAGACAGCCTGCTGTGCATTATAGCTACCTGCTGACCAAAGTGATTCTTAAACCGCTCTACCGTTTGAGGAGTAAGGGCTATCTCTGGTACCATTACTATTACCTGTTTATTCAGTTCCAATGCTTTTTGAGCTGCATGGATGTAGACCTCGGTTTTACCGCTCCCGGTTACACCCTGCAGAAGAAAGCGTTCATATCTCTTACCGATGGTCTGCTGTATCTCATTAATTGCTTTTAATTGTTCTTTTGTCAGGGTTTTAGGTTGTTTTCCAATGTCATACTCATATTTCCATGGATCGCGGTAAAACTCCTGATGCTCGATTCGAACCAATCCATGTTTTTCTAAATTTTTGAAGCTCGATAACGGAGCTCCGGTAGCAGCCCTTAACTCATCCAGTAAAAGTCCGTCATTATCAGCTAATAATCTAAGAATATCAGCCATGTATGAGGATCTTTTTTCAATAGAATTAATAGACTCCTCCAGATTGCCAACATCATTCAGATATACAATGCGCAAAGTCTTCTTACGCACATTGGATCGAAGCCCTGGCGGGATAACGCATCGTACCGCTTCAATGGTTAAACAGTGATATTCCTCTTTCATCCAGGTAATCAGAGGAAGCATGCTCTCGGGGATAGCTGGATAATTATCAAGTATCTTGTTAATGGGTTTTATTTTTTCATCGGGTATATCAGTGTTTGAATCGATTTGGAACACATAGCCTTCCATCAATTTATTAGCAATACCAAACGGTACCTGTACCCTCATCCCAATTTTTATCTTTTGCTGTAAAGTTTCAGGTATTCTATAATGAAATATTCTATCAACCATAGGATGAGCCTGATCAATTATTACACCAGCATAAACCCCGTTCGCCACTTACATCCTCCCTTTTTAGGTGTCACATATAACAGTATACCGTATCGTATAAAAAGCAGGTACACTCGTACCTTTTTAGACATAAATCTTAATGGTTTTTATCTATAAGACGAGGGCTTCTTTTGAGTACTTCATCGATAATCCTGTGAGCAAACTCGTTTTTGTTCAACATAGGGATTGCAATGGTTTCCCCCTCACAGGTAATTAACAGGCCTTCGTTGGTATCTTCCTTAAAGCCCGCACCAGTCTTAGTTACATCATTCGCAACGATAAAATCAAGGTTTTTCTCCTTTAGTTTTTTTATTGCATACTCCAGTAGATTTTGTGTTTCAGCAGCAAATCCAACCAGTATCTGATCTTTTTTTTGCTTCCCCAGTTCCTTCAGAATATCGGGATTTTTTATCAGCGTCAACGTCAACTGATCGTTATCCTTTTTTATTTTATTTGTCTGATATGTCTCCGGCCGGTAATCACCTACTGCAGCAGATTTGAATACAACCTGACAGGAAGGATAAAGCTCCATCACCTTCTCATACATCTCTTGCGCCGTTTCAACGGAGTATATGTTTACACCATCAGGAGGTGATAGGGAGACAGGTCCGGTTACCAAATGTACATCAGCTCCTCTGCTGGCACAAGCAGCAGCAATGGCATAACCCATTTTCCCCGTGGAAGGATTGCTGATAAACCTCACCGGATCAATATATTCCCTTGTCGGCCCGGCTGTAACCAATACTCTTTTTCCTTTCAAATCCTGCTTACGGGAAAAATAATCCGCTATAGCCTGTATTATATCGTCTATAGCAGCCAGTTTTCCTTCACCCACATCGCCACAAGCCAATCTTCCCTCAGCAGGTGAGATGAAAATATACCCTTTTTCCTTTAATGCACTGATGTTCTCCCGCACAATGGAGTTATTATACATATTGGTATTCATAGCAGGAGCAAACATTACCTGCGCTTTAGTAGCCATAATGGTAGTGGTTAACAAATCATCGGCAATGCCGTGAGATACTTTACCTATAATATTAGCCGTAGCAGGGGCTACAGCTATGACATCCGCCCATTTGGCAAGGGATATATGATCAATTTCCCATGCACCGGAACGGGAAAACATGTCGTAATAAACAGGATTCCCGGAAAGGGTTTCAAATGTAAGAGGACTTATAAATTCCATAGCATTCCTGGTCATAATAACCTTTACCCGGGCTCCCTGCTTTATGAGGGAACTCACAATATCTGCAGCTTTATATGCTGCAATTCCACCTGTTATTCCAATAACAATATTTTTATCTTTGAGAACGGTGTTCATATCACTTTATTCCTTCTTTTGTTCGTCTATATAATATTTTACCGGCATTGACTTCTTTGGTAGCAATGGTTACCGGTTTGCCGGAATCATCTTCAATCATGGGGGTTGCCCCATCCACCAGTTGTCTTGCACGCTTTGCTACCTGTACAACCAATGTATATCGACTGTCAGTTTTTTTCATTATATCATTTAAAGATGGATAAATCATCTTATCCCCTCCCTATTGTCCTAAATATAATCCTTTATTTCTGGCAACACGACATTTTTCTGCCAAAACTATAGCTTCCAATTTCCGCACAGCCTCATCAACCGTATCGTTTACAACCACATAATTATATTGAGCCATATAGTTTAATTCCTGATATGCACTTTGAAATCTTGTATAAATTGCTTCTGCACTTTCGGTTCCACGCTTGACAATCCTTCTTTTAAGCTCGTCCATTGAGGGTGGAATGATAAATACAAAGACCCCTTCCGGGAATTTTTCCTTTACCTGAAGCGCCCCTTGTAAATCTGTTTTCATCCACCATTTTTTCAAACGATTTTTTATCGGTGTAATAATAGTTTACCCCTTCCTTTTCTCCCGGTCTCGGTTTACGTGTAGTTACAGAAACTGATAGTATAGCCCCAGGATTTCTCTTTAAATAAGCACTACATATAGTACCCTTTCCTGCACCTGAGGGGCCTGACAAAACAATAAGTAGTCCTTTGTTACCCATAACAGATAGTCTTATATGTTATTGTTGTTCTTCGTCAGAGTATGTAGTCGAAGAAGGGGTAGTTTCCTTGGCATTAAGTCTATGAGCAACCGTTTCCGGCTGAACAGCGGATAATATTACATGATCACTATCGGTGATTATAACCGCCCTGGTCCTTCTGCCGTATGTTGCATCCACCAGCATTCCTCTGTCCCTGGCCTCCTGAATAATCCTTTTAATAGGAGCCGATTCAGGACTGACGATGGCTACCAGCCGATTAGCAGAAACAATATTACCAAACCCAATATTTATCAATCGAATACTCATATTGCACTCTCCCTTTCATTATTACTCAATATTCTGAACCTGTTCTCTTATTTTTTCAAGCTCACTTTTAATTTCAACCACCAGACCGCTAATGGTTAAATCATTGGCTTTCGAGCCAATAGTGTTGATCTCCCGGTTCATTTCCTGAACCAGAAAATCCAGTTTTCTTCCGGCAGGTTCACTTGCGTCCAATATATTTATAAATTGTCCTATGTGGCTGTGAAACCGCACTATTTCCTCGGTTATATTACATCTTTCGGCAAAAAATGCAACCTCCATATTAAACCGATTCTCATCCAGATCCGTTCCATGTAAAATTTCATTAAGCCTGTTTTTAAGCTTTTCTCTGTATTCATCTACTACATATGGTGCACGTTTTTCAATGCTGGATAACATGCTTTTTATCAGCTCTATACGCTGTAACAGATCTTCTTTTAGCCGCCCGCCTTCAATCCGGCGCATATCTTTTACATCGGCCAATACCTCCTCTACCAAATTTATTACCATATTTTTAAGATTTTCCTGGTCTTCATCCTTTTCGTTGATTATAAAAATATCGGGGATATTGACCAAGGAAGATAAAGCTATATCATTCATTATATTATGCTCTTGCTCAAGCTTATCAAAACATGAAAGATATGCATTTAACAACGGTTTATTTATATTCACGTCAACAGCAGCATCAATATGGTTTGAACAGCTTAAATTCACCTCCACCCTGCCCCTTGTCAGATGTTTACGCACGGTACTTCTTATATGTTCTTCAAGAAAACTCAAATTGCGGGGAAGCCTTACATAAACATCCAAAAAACGATGGTTTAATGTCTTGACCTCTACAGTAATTTCTCTGCCTTCTTCTTCTATTTTTCCTCTCCCAAAACCTGTCATGCTATATATCATAAATATTCATTCCCCATTCGTAATCTATTTAAGACCTTGGTGACTTTTATTGCGCTTTTTCTGTATTATAACACAAAATTCATGCATTAAAAATATTATGTTCGCCGGACACGTATGTCATGTATTTTTCTCGTATTGTAAAGCCTTGTACAGGTGATCAGCTTCCGGCGGCATAATTTCAACCCTTCCCTTTTCGGTAATTAGCCATTTATCCTTAACATCAATCACCTTGCCTATAACAGCTGCTTCTATCCCGTTATCATTTAAAGCCTCAACAAGAGCCGGGCCGTTTGGAGAAACTATAACCATACAACCGCTTGATATCAGTTTTAACGGATCGATATTAAAAAAACTGCAAATAGCCTTGGTCTCAGGAGCAACGGGTATTTTTGCTATTTGAATTTCTACTCCCTTACCCATAGCTTCACTGGTTTCCCATATGGCACCGAGTATACCGCCTTCCGTAGCATCATGCATTCCATGTACGCCAAAGTCGCTGGCAATTCTGCCTTCCTTAAGCACACTGATATTTCCCATATAGCTTTGGGCATTTTTGATTATATCTTCCGGTAAATATCTTTTAAGCAAATCTTCCCTGTCATGGGCCAATATTGCCGTGCCTTCCATGCCGGCTTTTTTAGTTATTACTATGTCATCTCCCGCTTTGGCATTGGTGAAGGAAACCAGGTTTTGCCTGCTTACCTTCCCTACAGCTGTAAGGCAGATTACCATCTTTGTTACCGAATCTGTTATTTCGGTATGACCGCCTAATATATCAATACCCAATTCCCGAGCAGCATACTCAGCATCAATCACCGCCTGTTCAATCTCAGACATGGCAGTTGAAGGAGGAGCCAGGATAGTTAAGGTAACACCTATCACCTCAGCCCCGGTGGTAGCTATATCATTACAGCATATATGAACTCCTATATAACCAATACGGCTTACCGCACCGGTTATCGGGTCGCTGGATATTATACACAACTCATCCCCAAACTCCAGTACACTGCAGTCTCTGCCAATCCCCGGACCAAGCAAAACGTCTTTACGCTTTATTTGCAATTTTGAAAATATCCTGTTCTTTAGGAACTCATTCGATACCTTGCCCGTATTCACATTATTCCTCCAAATTACACTTAAATTCTTCTTCTGCAATATTGTACCACTATTTTTGTTAAAATCAAATAACTTATTTGCTGCCCCCGCTTTGCTTATTAATCGTATTTTAATATACCATGATATTAATAACAGTAAACATATACCACTTTATTCTCAGCCTATAAGTATTATATCAATAGAATAAGCCTGTATTGATAGATTATCTAAAACAGGCTTATTCATAATATTATGGAAACACATAATGTACAATTAAGAACAAAACTGATTATCAAACTGTTTATACACTGTCAGCAGTTCAGAATATTTATTTGTTTAACTCTTCCAGTAAAATTTTATTAACTAGCTGCGGATTTGCCCTGCCTTTCGTTGCCCGCATTGTTTGTCCAACCAAAAAACCCATAGCTTTCTTCTTGCCTTTTTTATAATCTTCTACAGACTTAGGGTTATCCGCAATAACTTTCTTTATTATTTCTACAAGTTCATCCTGATCGGATATCTGTTTAAGCCCCTTTTCTTCTACAATGGTTTCCGGATCCTTGCCGGTATTGAACATCTCTTCAAATACAGTTTTTGCAATTGTTCCGCTTATAACATTACTGTCAATTAATCGCAATAGATTTACCAGGTTTTCAGGGGTTACAGGCACATCCGATACTTCTATACTACGCTCGTTAACCAGCCTCAAAAAATCTCCCATTAGCCAGTTGCTGACAGTTTTCGGATTTTGATATGCATCAACACATTTTTCAAAATAATCGGCTAAATCTTTGGAAGCCGTCAGAACACCTGCATCATAATCAGGAATACCATATTCATCAACAAATCTTTTCTGCCTTTGTGCAGGTAGTTCAGGAATCTCTTTTCTGATTTTTTCCACCCATTCATGATCTATCTCAATCGGGGGAAGATCCGGCTCAGGAAAATACCTGTAATCCTGGGCCTGTTCTTTGGTACGCATGGCGAAACTTCGCCCCAGACCATCATCCCATCTTCGCGTTTCCCTGAGTACTTTGCCTCCTTCTTCCAATACACTTATCTGTCTGGAGGCTTCATACTCTATTGCCCTGTATACAGCACGGAACGAGTTTAAGTTCTTCATTTCAGTGCGTTCGCCAAATTCTTTTTGTCCTTCCGGCCTTACGGATACATTGACGTCACATCGCAAAGATCCCTCCTGCATCTTACAGTCGGACACGTCAATATATTGAAGAATATTTTTTAAATTTTCGAGAAACACCCTTGCTTCCTCGGCGGTTCTCAAGTCCGGCTCGGTTACTATCTCGATTAAAGGTACACCGCTTCTGTTTAAATCAACAAGTGTATGATCCATATACGGATCATGCA